>JASFGZ010000049.1:0-15595 GCA_050123495.1 Desulfobacterales bacterium | reverse complement strand
AACGATTATGTGAATCTGGCGAATTTGGCCGGGCTCAATCCCTGTATCGTTGATGTCGAAGCCTTCGCCCTGCAAAACACTTTTGAAACCAATTACGACACCGGTGATGATAATGTTGCCCTGATAGAGATCGGTGCCAGCAAGACTTCATTAAATATTCTCAAAGGCAACAATTCTGTGTTCATGCGCGATGTTTCGCTTGGCTGCTCGCAGGTCAATCAAAAAATCATGTCATTAATTGATTGTTCCTATGACGAAGCGGAAGAATTAAAATACGGTGGTGATTCTGCCCGCTTGTCGGCAGACGATTTAAAAGGAATCATTTCATCGGTGGTGGCCGATTGGTGCACAGAAATTCGGCGCGCACTCGACTTTTTTTACTCCACCTATCCCGATGATCAAATTAAGCGCATCATTTTGAGCGGCGGCGGGGCGAATATCGCCGACTTTCGGGATTTATTGGCCGTCGAAGCATCCGCCGAAGTTGAAACCATGAATCCGTTTAGAAACATTTATGTTAATGATGATCAATTTGATTCGGAATTTATAAAACAAGTTGCCCCCCAGGCTGCCATCACTGCGGGGCTGGCCATCAGAAGAGTGAATGACAAATGATACGCATTAACCTGCTTCCCTTTCGGATAGAACGCAAAAAAGAAAACGTTCGTCGCCAGGTATCTCTATTTTTGCTTTCGTTGATTCTGGTTTTGATCGTGTTGGTTTACTACAATTTCAACCTGAACTCTAAGATCGGAAAGTTAAACAATAAGATCAGCGCCACCAAAACCGAACTTCAACGCTACAATGAAATTAATAAAGAAATCGCCCGAATTAAGCAAAATCTCGAAATTCTTAGAAAGAAAATGGCTGTCATCGAAAAGCTGCAATCGGATCGTCACGCACCGACCCGACTGCTGGATACGATGACCCAGGTGCTGATGGCCAAGCGTATGTGGTTTACAAAACTGAATGTTAAAGACAGCACAGTAGAAATCCAGGGAATTGCCCTGGATAACAAAACCGTGGCGGATTTTATGGTGCGCCTCCAAAAATGCGGTTTGTTTAGTAATGTAAATCTAAAAACTTTAAAACGCCAAGCGGTGCAGCAATCGAATCTGAAAAGTTTTCAGATAATCGCCACCAAGGCAGCCCCGCAAATGCCGAAAGCATGATCAAAGTCTCAAAAGGTTAAAACATAATGAATACGCTCGACAGTTCTAAAGGCACTGGCTCCTTTTTCGCAAAGATTGAAAACCTCTCCAAGATACAGAGGATACTGATTTTTACAAGTGTCTTCGTGCTGATTATCGCCGGCTTTATTTTTTTCCTGTATAAGCCGAAATACGCTGATATCGCAAAGCTCAAAAAAGAGCTCGGCACATTGGAGAAAAAGCTTGTGGTGGCCAAGAAAAACGCGGCTGACCTGGAAAAGTTTCAAAAAAGGATGGCAGAGGCCGAAGTGCAGTTTAAAACGGCCATGAAAGCCCTGCCCGAAAAAGAAGAAATCCCCTCGCTTTTAACCAGTATTTCAAGATCCGGCCAGGATGCCGGACTGGAATTTTTGCTTTTTGAACCCAAAGGCGAGGTGCGAAAAGAGTTCTATGCCGAAATTCCCGTGGCCATGAACGTCGTCGGCGGATATCATGATCTGGCAGTTTTTTTTGATAAAGTTGCCCGCCTGTCCCGAATCGTTAATATCAAAAATATTTCCATGGCGCCACGGGCCAAAGATAGCCTGGAGCTCAATACCACATGCACTGCGGTCACTTACAAGTTTGTAGAACCGGCTCCCCCAAAACCGTCTGATAAGAAGTCTAAAAGGAAAAAGAAAAAGAAAAAATAATAATAAATCGATAACCGATACACGTTTTGACATCCATGCTGAAAATCTTCTTAGCCATTATGAAAAAACATCTTACCATCGTCTGTAACTTAGCCTGTTTGATTGGCTTTTTAGCCGTTTTGCTGAGCTGTGACCAACCGGCGGACAAAGCGGCAGCCCCGAAGGTCGTCCGCAAAAAGATCCACTCCCAAACGGCTAAAAAAACCAGCCCGCCGGCAAAGCAGGTTGACACGGGAAAACCGGCTCCCCAGCAGCCATTGATTGCTCGCAAATCAGAGCCGTCTGCAGTGAAATCTAAACAAACCGCAAAACCCAAACCGCCGGTAAGACCCCAATCAGACATTTCGGCCGTCCGTCGGTCCAGCCCATCAAAATCCGGCACCACAACTGACATCAGCCAAAAGGCAATCGCGTCCACTTCCCCGGCGGATAAAGCCGGATCTTCATCAGGGCCGCCACCGCTCTATGATCCCAAAGGAAAGATTGATCCGTTTGAACCGCTATTCAGGGAAAAACCGAAGCTGGCCTTGAAAAAGAAAAAGCAGAAGAAACGGACGCCGCGCACCCCGCTGGAAAGAATTGATATCAGCCAGCTCAAACTGGTCGCCATTGTCCTGGCATCCAGCGGTAACCGAGCCCTGGTGGAAGAATCTTCCGGCAAGGGTTATGTCGTTAAAAAAGGGACATACATGGGCACCAACTCCGGCAAAGTCGTCAAGATCGAAAAAGACAAAGTCATTGTTGCAGAAGAATTCGAAGATTATCGCGGTAATGTTACGCTACGAAACAGAGAAATAAAACTTCCGAAGCCTCCTGGAGAATTATAAGATGATTAACCAATTTAAAGATTCACGAAAAATTTTCTTACTGATCATCCCCCTGGTTTTTCTGATTGCATGGGGTGCCGGATGCGCATCTAACAAAGCGGCCGATGTAAAAGCCACCGGTGCCAAGCGCATTACGGGTATTACCACCAACGTGACCGCTGATTCGGTGATCGTCACCATAAACGGAAACCAGCCCCTGACCTACACGGCGATTAAACAGGTGTTTCCGATGGGGGTGCTGTTTCATTTTCCAGAAACCTCCCTGGGCACGGTTAAAACAGTGACGACACCCCCGGAGAATCAAATCATCGGTTCCGTTAAAGCCAGCGAACTCGTCGATGACAAATCAACAACTTCGCGGATCTTTATTGCAATGAAAGCGGATGCACCCTATGACCTCAAACCGGAAGATACCGGACTACAGGTCTCATTTCCGAAAGCTGCTCCCCCGGCGGCGCCTGCCAAACCACCGGTAGCAAAAAAACCGTCTGCGCCGCAAACGCCACCGCAGACTTCCAAGAAGGATCTTCCAGCCGCCAGCCGCTTAAAAGCAGTATCAGCCACACCATTAAAAAATAACGTGGTTGTCAATGTTCAAGCCGATGGGGCCATTAAAAATTACAAAGCCTTTACCATCGACGGCAAAGAGCCCCGAATCGTAATCGACATGTTTAAAATCAAAAGCCCGTATGAAAAGGAACAGCGCCTGTCCGTTGAATCCCAGTGGGTCAGACAGGTCCGCCATTTCGGTTATCCGGACAAAGTCCGGCTGGTGCTGGATACCCCCAAAACTTCACTGGCCAAATATTCAGCCTCAACGACCGCCGGCGGCCTGATTGTTCATGTCGGCCAAGTTCCGGAGGCCGCAACGGAGGAAAAGACGATTGCTGCGCAAAAAGTAAAACCCGAAGCGCCCGCAAAAAAAACAGCCGAATCCAAAGCAGTTGTTCCGCTTAAATCCGGCAAGCCCGCCTGGGTGAATCGCATCGATTTTTCCAGTGAGGAAGCCGGAAAATCAGCGCTGATTATCGGAACAACCGTTCCGATCCAATATGATTTGAAAAAAGCGGCCGCCAAGCGATTGCATCTTAAACTGTTCAATACCAACCTGCCGGATTATCGCAAGCGCGCCCTGATCACCACCCGTTTTGAAAGCGCCGTGGATCGGGTCACGCCCATCCAGACCGCGGCAATGAAAGACGACTCTCTGATTACCATTGAACTGCGCGAAGCCGTTCCCTACTTTGTGGATCACCAGGACAACACGCTGCGGATCAACTTTGCGGCCTCCTCCATACCTCCGAAACCTTACGAGGACGCGGATCTGCCGGAATGGAAAAAAGTTCTGGCTGAAGCCCCGACCACACCTGCAGCCCCGGTTGAAAAAGGTACGCTTGCCGCAGCGAAAGCAGCCGAGGAAAAGCCGGCAGAAAAAGCAGCCGCTGCCGACCGGGAACAAACGCTCGAGGAACGATTGGCTGAAATTTCGCCGCAAAAGAAATATACAGGAGAAAAAATTGCACTTGATTTCTTTGACACGGATATCAAAAATGTTTTCCGGATCTTGCGGGAAATCAGCGGCAAAAACTTTGCAATTGACAAAAATGTTACCGGAAAAGTCACCCTGACCCTCGAAAAACCGGTGCCCTGGGACCAGGTGCTTGACCTTGTGTTGAAAATGAACCAGCTGGGCATGACCATGGAGGGCGATATCGTCCGAATTGCCACCCTCAGCACCCTGGCCCAGGAGGATAAGCTCAAGCAGGCCCAGTTAAAAGCCGCACAAGCGGCCCAAAAACAGGCCGAAGCGCTTGAGCCGCTTTTTACCGAATACATTCCGATCAGCTATTCGAATGCCAAAAGCGAAGTCTTGCCTCATATTACAGCCATCCTTAGCGAGGGCCGCGGCAAAGCCAATGTGGATGACCGCAACAATCAGCTCATCATAACCGATACGGCTGTAAAAATTCAGCAGGCCAAACAAATCGTCGAAAAAATTGATACGGTCACGCCTCAGGTCGTTATAGAGGCCCGAATTGTGGAGGCCATTACCAATTTCTCACGAGAAATCGGTTTTGACTGGGGAGAGGTCAGCCTCGGCGCCTTTGACCTTCCGATTGGGACGAGCAACTGGGAACTGGGCCCCACCACGTTTACGGCTGATAATATCCCCGCCACTTTTGCCGATAACGCATCGCTCACGTTTAACCTGTTTAAAACCTCCGGAAACCCGTTTTCCATAGTGGAAGCACAGCTAGCCGCCGCGGAGGCTGAAGGCAAAACCAATATCATTTCATCACCCAAAATTGTCACTCTGGACAACAAAAAGGCCAAAATAAAGCAGGGATTTGAATTCCCCTACGAAGAGCGCGATTCCTCCGGTAACGCCACGGTGCGCTTTAAGGACATCGATCTATTACTGGAGGTTACCCCCTCGGTGACGCCGGATAATCGGATTGCAATGAACATCTTTGTCACCAAGAATGAGGTCGCCACGCTGACGGAGCAGGGACCGGCATTGTCGACCAATGAAGCCGAAACTGAAATTTTAGTCGATGATGGAGATACGATTGTCATCGGCGGCATTCTGAAATCAACGATCATCTGGAATGAAGAAGGAATCCCCGGTTTGCGCAAGATGGGTGTTCTGGGCTGGCTGTTTAAATTTCAACAAGAAACCGACGACAAAAACGAATTGTTGATTTTTATCACACCCCGCATTGTGCAGCTGGAACAAAAACGCCTGTAACACGCCGTGCACCGGCAAGCGGGTTTAGTTTCTCAGAAGATAGCACTGAAAAAATACGAATCCGGTCTGGGCAAAGCTCAATGACCGGATTCGTATTTTTATAACAAATCGGAATCGGCTTTTAATCCTTAGATTTTTTTTGATAGCCCCGCTAAATAAAAGCGGGATTTCACGACTTGATTTTATAAATTAATGAGTTCAACAAGGCGCGATTAGGTTCAAAAGCGGAGCGTACACGATAGTACGTGAGCATTTTGAAGCGGCTTGCAACACAGCTATCGGGAAAAAGATAAGGGTTAAAGGCCGATTCTAATAGAGGGCTCTGACCTTCCTGGCCTCCTGCTCCGCCTCCTCGGCCAGCGGAGACTCCGGTGCCAGATCGACGACCTTGCGGTAGGAATTATAGGATTTTTTAAACTCCAGTGCCAGCTGATACGCTTGGGCCAGTTGAAAATGCAGCGCCGGCGAATCCGGGACGCTGCGAACCGCTCTTTTCAGCTTTTCCACCGCTTCCGGTATGCGGCCCATGTCAATATAGGTTTGGGCCAAGCCCCCCAGCGCATGGACAAAATCGGGCTTGAACTCTAACGCTTCGAGATAATATTTCTCCGATTGCTCCAGATTGCCTTTGTAATAATAAGCATTGCCGAGGCCCGAGTATGCATAGTGGGGTGTCCCATACAGAATATCACCGACCACTTTTTTATAGTAGAAAATGGCCTGATCCCAGTCCTCTTTACCGGCATACGCATTTCCCATGCTGTTGATGGCCTCGCCGTAATCCGGTTTCAGATCCAGGGCTTTTTTAAAGTGGACAATGGCCTGATCATATTGTTTTTTGCGTAAATACAACAAGCCCAGGTCTTGTTGCAGAATGTGATCATTTGGATTTTTGGCTTCGGCCTTATTAAATTCCCTCATGGCCAGCGCAAATTTGCCCTGCTGCATGTAGGCTTCGCCAAGGCTTCTGTAAGCTTTCGATTCTTTTTTACTTTTCTCGTCTGTCGTTGTTGCGCAGGCGGCCACAAAAAACAGTAAAACGCCGCATCCTGCCCAAATCAACCCATTGCTTTTCATTATCGGTCACCTCGATTCATTAAAATGTCTTCAAATGACGTCCTTCATTGGAATCGCTTTCCGAAACGGAACCCCCTAACGTTTTTTAAGATCCAGCAAACCGGCAATCTCCTCGGAAACACGCCGCACAAACGCTTCAAAATCTTTGCCGGTTAATGGTTTTCCGGGTGCCGGTATGTGTTCAAGACCGTCGGGGTGAACATATACAGGGGCATTGATTAAATCCGAATCCGGCTTGATGTTAAACTCCGGCGGGAACTGCCGGTCAAAATACATCTCCTGAAATCCCGCGAATTTGAGCGCATGTGCGGTGGATTTTACGACGGCGACATCGTTTTTGTCTGTAATCCCACGACGATGGGCCGCTACCAACCCGGCCAACGCCTCACCCCCGTGGGTGCATGCAATGTGCCCGTTGCGGTTGGCGGTGATTTCCCAATCCATAATGGCCTGTTCGGTGACCTCGACAAAAAAAACGCGTTGTTTATCGGCCAGCCGATTGTATTTTTCAACCAGATGGATCACTCGGGGCATGGAGACCGGGTTGCCAATCATTGCCGCCTGCGCCACACTGGGCTTTACGGTAAGCGGTTCAAATCTGCGCTTTTTGCTATCCGGCTCCAAATAGTACCGATAGACCGGATTGGCATGTTCGGATTGCACCCCTACAATCTTTGGCAGTCCTTTGATCACCCCGGCTTCTAGAAATTTTAAAAATCCACTCATCACCGCGGTGATATTGCCGGCATTTCCGATGGGCACCACCACCGTCAAATTCGAGACCTCATATTCAAAATCCTGGGCAATTTCATAGCAATAGGACTCCTGTCCCAGAATGCGCCAGGCGTTTTTTGAATTTAAAAGCGCCACGTTGTATTTTTCCGATAACGCTTCGACCACCTTCATGCAGTCATCAAACACCCCCGGAATCTCAAAAACCCGCGCACCGCTGCCCAAGGGTTGCGACAGCTGCTGGGGGGTTACCTTTTTGTGCGGCAATAGCACTGCGGATTTAATATGCGGCGCCAGATAGGCAGTATACAGGGCGGCGGCAGCTGATGTGTCACCGGTTGAAGCGCAGATGGCCAGGACATCTGACACCTGCCCCGTCTGAACCATGGTGTTAATGAAACTCAGGGCACTGGCCATGCCACGGTCCTTGAAAGAGGCGCTGGGATTTTGACCATCATTTTTAAAATAAAACGGCAAACCGACTTTATCTTTCAAAAAGTCATTGGCTTCGACCACAGGGGTATGACCTTCACCTAAATATACAACCGCTTCCAGCGGAATTACAGAGCCGATAAACTCATGATACCGATAGATGCCTTTTAGGGCCGGTACGTTCAGCAGCCGGCGATAGTCAAATATACGCCGCCACTCTGCGCCCGCTGTCTGGGTTAATCGGTTAAAATTCAAATCATCGATTAACAGGACCTGTCCACAATCCGGACACACATATAAAAGCGCTTCAATCCCGATTTCCTGCCCGCAGCCCAGACAGCGATAAATCAGCTGACCGGTGTGCTGCGGAAGGATTTTCGAGCGAATATCGCTGGGTAAATCATTGAGTTTCACGGTTTTATTTTGTCCATTCCCCCCATGTAGGATTGAAGCGCACCGGGGATGAGAACACTGCCATCGGCCTGCTGTAGATTTTCAAGAATCGCCGCCACGCACCGCCCAACCGCCAGCCCGGACCCGTTTAGCGTGTGGACAAGTTCGGTGCCCTTTTTGCCTTTTCTCCTGAAGCGAATATTGCCGCGACGGGCTTGAAAATTTTCAAAATTACTGCACGAAGAAATTTCCCGGTAAAGTCCCTGGGCAGGCATCCAGACCTCGATGTCAAATGTTTTTGCGGCCGAAAAGCCCAGATCACCCGTACACAACTCAATCACCTGATACGGGAGCTTGAGTTCTTTTAGGATCGCTTCGGCATCATGGAGCAAGGTTTCAAGTTCATGATAGGAGGTTTCCGGTGTTGTGAATTTTACCAGTTCGACCTTGTTGAATTGGTGCTGGCGGATGAGCCCCCGGGTATCTTTTCCGTAAGAGCCGGCCTCCGACCGAAAACAGGGCGTATAGGCCGTATAGTAGATCGGCAGCTGATCTTCGTTCAGGATCTCGTCCTGATGAATATTGGTAACCGGCACCTCTGCAGTGGGAATAAGGTAGTAATCCCAGTCAGCCAACTTAAATAAATCCTCCTCAAACTTTGGCAGTTGACCGGTATGGGTCATGGCCTTTTGATTTACGATAAACGGCGGCAATGTTTCTGTATAACCGTGCGCATGGGTATGCATATCGAGCATGAAATTAATCAGTGCTCTTTCCAATCTGGCACCGGCCCCGAAGTAAAGCGGGAAACGCGCTCCCGTAATTTTGGCGGCGCGCTCAAAATCCAGAATGCCGAGCTCAGCACCGACGTCCCAGTGTGGCTTTGGATCGAACGTAAACTTCGGTGGTTTTCCAACCTTTTTGATGACCGGATTTTCCGATTCATCTTTGCCGACCGGTACAGATGAATGGGGGATGTTCGGCAATCCCAGTAAAATCCTGTCAAGCGCCTCCTGGCTTCCGGCCAATGCTTTCTCCAGCTCTTTAATCTTTGATGAGACCTCGCGCATCTGGGTCACAACGGGCTTGGAATCTTCCCCGGATTTTTTCATTGCGGCAATCTGGTCGGAAACCACATTGCGCCGGTGTCTCAAGGCTTCAAGCTCCTGTAGTATCGCTCTATGTTCCTCGTCAACTGTTTTAAAGGTATCAAGATCTGCTGCTTGACCCCGGGCGCTCAACGCATTTTGAAGAAGATCTAAATTGTGCCTGACAAACTTGATTTCCAGCATTTTTTTACTTATAATAAAAGGTTCGGAGTTATAACAAATTTTTCGCCGCCGAAGTCGACGGGTGAACGAAATACTGGCGCAATTAACACGCTAAAGCTGTATAGTCAACGATTATTGACGATTAACTTCATCGTGCCATCCTAAGTTAAAAATAACCATCGATTAACGGAGACGTCATATGGAGGAAATTCAGGTCAAAAAAAATGAACTTCGTGAAGAAATCACCAAAAAACTTGCCGAGCTCACGGACAAAGAAATCGCTGAAAAAACAAAAGCCATCGAAAACAGACTTTTCGATTTTGCGAACTTCCTGGAAGCAAAAATTGCGCTAATGTATGTTCATAAAAAGGGTGAAGTCCCAACCGGAAATATCCTCAGGCGATCCTATGATTACAATAAACTTGTTGTTTTGCCGGCCTATGATACTGAAAATTTCGACATGACCCCGATGAAAATAGACAACCTTGCTAAAGACTTACACTTAGGGCCCCGGGGTATTCTGGAGCCGGATGCGGCGCGATGCAAGATCGTCCCCATTGAGCGCATCGACATTGCCATTATACCGGCATTCGCCCTGGATGAAAAAGGCGGACGGATCGGTTCGGGAGAAGGATATTACGATCGACTCATTCCCAGATTGGCGATCACGACCCGCAAGGTTGCCCTCGCCCTTGAACATCAGATCATCACCCAAGTTCCCATCGAATCGCACGACAAGCATGTCGATATTATTATAACGGAAGATCGTGTGATTTATAAAATCTGATACGTGATGTCCGTTTTTATTGCCCGCCTATTTTCGGATTCAGGACCCCTTCAAGCTTCTTTAAATTGTCTACTTCGCCAACAGCGATAACCGTATCGTTGGGGGCGATGACCGTTTCAAAAGAGGGGTTAAATAACATGTTGCCATCGGGCTTCATTATGGCGATGATGATGAGATTGTACTTTTGCCGAATTCCGGAGTCCTTCAGCTGGACATTTACGATCTCAGAGGAAGGACTCACCGGAATTTCTTCCATCTGAATATCTCTACGCTTGTGGGCAAAGGCCAGATCTAAAAATGAAGTCACTGTCGGTCGGATAATTCGATGAGCCATACTCACCGCTCCCATTGCATAAGGCGATTCCACAAAGTCCGCACCGGCGGCACGCAGCTTGATTTTTGTTGTATCCAGGCTGGAGCGCGCCATAATTAAAAGTTCAGGTGCCAACTGTCGGGCGGTTAATACTAAAAAAACATTGTCGGTATCTGTGCCCAGAACGGCAACCAGCCCCTTGGCACGCTCGATTCCAGCTTTAATCAACGTGTTTTCATCCGCAGCTTCGCCGTTAATATAGGGTACACCATCTTCATCCATTACCGGGATTAGTGCTGAGTCCTTTTCGATTATGGCGATTTCGATATTGGCTCTTCTAAGCTGCCGGCAAAGTACCCTGCCGATGCGTCCATATCCACAAACGATATAATGATTTTTTAAGCGCTCTATCTTTTTATCCAATCTGCGCCTCCCCATAATAATTCTGATACGACCTTCGACCATAAACTGCACGATGGCCGCAGCGACATAAAGGGTAAACCCTACCCCGGAAAAAACAAGAAAAATCGTAAATATTCGGCCGGCTGCACCGACCTGATTCACCTCCTTAAAACCGACCGTAGAGATGGTGATTACCGTCATGTAAAGGGCATCAATAAATGGCCAGCCTTCAATGATCATATATCCGATGGAGCCTAACGCAAGGATCAGGATCGATATCAAAAGAGAGATAATCAGATGTCGCGTGCCTACCATACCTTATCCTAAAAATGTCGTATCTTATGCAGCTTATTCTATGGATTATTGTAATATTTTATAAAAGGATCAAGGCCTTTTTTGAAAGGGATCCGAAATTGCTGGCCTAGTCAAATCGAACCTCAGTTCGGCGATTAACGAAAATTCATCATCGTTCCCGCTCGATAATCTTGACCTGACACCACGGACTTGGTAGAAAACGAACACGATGAAAGATTCTATCAAATACAAACGCCAACGAGAGGAAATGGTTCGACAGCAGATCGCCGCACGCGGAATAAAAGACCCTGAAGTTCTGGCTGCTTTTCGAAAAGTCCCGCGACATCTATTTGTAAGCGAAGCTTTAAGGGATCAAGCCTATGGAGATTACCCGCTTCCTATCGGCGAACAGCAAACCATCTCACAGCCTTACATTGTAGCTGAAATGACCCAGGCCTTAGAACTTAATAAAGATGACCGGGTTCTTGAAATTGGAACCGGCTCGGGATACCAGGCAGCCATCTTGGCAGAAGTGGTGTATCGGGTGTACACCATTGAAAGAATCCGTTCGCTTTATGTCCAGGCCCGCAAGCTCCTTGATAAGTTGCACTATCATAGCATTGTCATGCGATGCAGCGACGGCACTTCGGGATGGCAGGATGAAAGCCCCTTTGATGCCATCATGGTTACAGCGGGTGCCCCCGATGTCCCGCAAAAACTATTGGATCAGCTGGTTGAAGGGGGGCGCATGGTGGTACCGATCGGCAATCAGCATTCCCAGGATCTCATCAAGTACACCAAAGATAAAAATGGCGTCCACAAGACGAATTTGGGGGGATGCCGTTTTGTCAAACTGATTGGCGCCCATGGCTGGAAAGAAACATAATTCGAATAAATTTATGCACAATCAAGTTAAGCGTACCTGGAAAGATGCATTTCTTGCCAGCCCCGGTCCGGAATCTCTTAAAAAAGCCGGCGTGTTGTCCTTAAAAGGGCTGTGCATGGGATCGGCAGATGTGATTCCCGGTGTTTCCGGCGGCACCATTGCACTGATTACAGGCATCTATGAAAATCTGATCCGAGCGCTTAAATCACTCGATGTCACAGTGGTTAAAAAAGTGCTGAATCTAGATTTGAAGGGCGCACTGGCACATGTGCATGTTCGTTTTCTGCTATTCCTGTTCGCCGGAATCGGTATCGCTATTATCAGTCTCGCCCGGCTGATGAACTTTTTGCTGCACCATTATCCTGTATTCACCTGGAGTCTTTTCTTCGGTCTGATTGCGGCATCTATTTTGGTGGTAAGCAGACAGGTGGCGAATTGGACACCCCGTACAGTCATCAGCCTTGTTGGCGGAACCGTTGTCGCCTTTTTCATTGTGAGCCTGATACCGTTGGAAACCCCCGACGCGCACTGGTTTATTTTTCTGTGCGGAATCATCGCCATCTGCGCCATGATCCTGCCGGGTATAAGCGGCGCTTTTATACTACTCATTTTAGGCAAATATGAGTTTATCACCGCCACTTTAAAAAACCCTTTTTTACCACAGCATCTTATTATTATTTTCGTATTCTGCTTGGGATGTCTTATCGGTTTGTTAGGCTTCGCCAGATTGTTAAACTATTTGCTGCAAAATTTTCGTCGTCTTACACTGGCATTTCTAACCGGGCTGATGGTCGGTTCGATGCCAAAAATCTGGCCGTGGAAGGCCCATGTGATCTGGGGCTCGAACATTATGCCACAAACACTGAATTCTGATGTCTACTTTGCGGTGGTCCTCGCCATTATCGGATTTATTGCCGTATTAATAATAGAGAGGCTGGCCCGGGGAAAAAAGTGAACTAAAGTTGGAAGTGAGCTAAAGTGACTAAAGTTAAGGAATTTTAACATCTTCATATAAAAAAGATTGAGCGCAGCGATAGCACAACTCTAGGCACTTTAGCTCATTTTAAGCATTTTAGGCACTCTTTCTTATATTTTATCTTCTTTGCTTGAAAGCTTTTGCTCTAAAAATTGCAAGAAGGCCTCAGACAAAGGTGAAGGGCTGCGGAATCTGTGCCAGGTCAGATAAAAATTGCGTTTAAGATTCAGACCGTCCACTTCAAGCGAATCTAATTTGCCTTCTTGAAGATCTTCGGCTACCGCCAGCGTCGAAAGAATCGATACGCCGGCTCCGGTTTTAATCCCCTGGCAGATTGCCTGAGTACTTCCTAATTCAGCAACAACTTTAAAATCTTCAAGACTGTGACCCTGATTGCTGAGGCTTTGATAGAGTGATTTTAAGGTTCCGGATCCACGTTCCCGCACAATGAAAGGCTCGTTCATGAGTCGCTTTAAAGACACGCGCTTTTCGCCGGCCCAGCGATGATTTGCCGGGACGATCAGACCCATCTCATCTTTAATTAGTTTCTTTTGGACAATTTTTTTGGTTTCTGCTTTAGCACCGACAATTCCCAATTCCAAATTTCCATTTAAAATACCTTCAATAATATTATCGGTATCCCCGATTTTTAAGGAAACGATTACATCCGGATACTGTTTTTTAAAATCAGCAATCAGCTGCGGCATCAGATAAGTTCCGGGTATGGTGCTGCCGCCGATAACCAAACGCCCTCGTATTTTCCCTCTGAATTCTGCCAGGGCCGTCTCGGCTTCATCGTACAGGGCCAGAATCCTTTTCGCATACCCATATAATAGCTTCCCGGCTTTGGTGGGAACCGATTCCGTCGAAAGACGGTCAATCAATCGACAGTCGATGTGATCTTCCAGATCCTTGATATGGCTGCTTATGGTGGGTTGAGAGAGATGAACGGCTTTCCCGGCTTTGGAAAAGCTTTTAAGCTCGATGACTTTGCAGAATATATTTAGCTGCCAAAGATCCATCTTGCTTAATTTTCCTCGGATTGCTCAGATCGGTGCTGATTGGCATATTTCTCTATTAGCTTCTTATGCACCAGAGGCGGAACCATACCCTCTATATTCCCGCCGAACTGAACGGCTTCTTTTATAATGGAAGAACTGGTAAATATCCAGCGCAGGCCGGTCATCAGGAAAACCGTGTGGATCTCACGATTCAGCCGTCGATTCATCAATGCCATCTGGAATTCGTACTCAAAATCAGACATGGCGCGCAGTCCCCGAAGAATAGCATCGGCTTTTCGAGAAACCGCATAGTCCACCAGCAGGCCGTCAAAGCTATCAATCTCAATGTTTTTAAACTTCTTCATGCTGTCTTTAAGCATCTCCAGGCGTTCTTCGAGCGTGAAAAGATTTTCTTTGCCTGGATTCTTGAGGATCGAAACGATGATTTTATCGAATAACTTTAATCCCCTTTCAATAATATCAATATGGCCGTTGGTCACAGGATCAAATGAACCAGGATAAATGGCAACTTTTGGCATCGTATTATCCGTCCTTTTTTAGGGTTCCCATTTTCAAAAATAATGATAAGAGAAACAGAAAGAGCAAATTCATAGCATATATATTAAAAAAGAGACAAGCGTTTTTCCGTATCTTCTCTGGTCGGAAATTTTAAAATTTTGATCTTTTGCTGAAATCGGTTCCCGGGGTGAATGTTCGATCGCAACACGCGCGCCGTGTGCCAGACATCGGCTTTTACCGAGATTTGATAATGTCAGTTGGATCATATTCTTATTGTATGGCGGATCAATAAAGACGAGATTAAACGCCGGAGGGAAGGAGCAGGTAATATCTAAATTCTTTAGGATGTCCCACTGAATGATGTTCGCCCTGCTTTCAAGCGAACACATATTAATATTTTTCGCTAAAGCCCTCAAAGCCGTTTTATCATTATCTGCAAATACAACCGATTCGGCCCCTCGGCTTAGTGCTTCAATACCCATAGCACCGCTGCCGGCGAATAAATCTAAAACCAGCGTGCCTCGTACGCCGGCGCCGAGAATATTAAAAATGGATTCGCGCACGCGATCAGCAGTCGGCCGGGTTTGCATGCCCGGCACCGTGACTAGCTTTCTGCCCTTTAACTCCCCACCGATAATCCGTATGGCCAAAACTTTTAACCCTCTTAAAATAAGAAGTTTCCAATTTATAAATGGAAAGAAAAACCTATCTCAAAAATAGTGGCTTAGGGTTCCCCGCTTAGAAGCGGGGGACACCTGGACGCATTTTTGAGATAGGTTTTAGTTGAGGCTTTTGATCTTTTTGTGCAGGTAACTCCTCCCTACCCTGATCGATTTAGCGGTTTTTGTGATATTGTTCTCGTTTTGCAATAGTTTCCTTTTAATAAATTCTTTTTCGAATGCTTTGCGGGCTTCTTTAAAATTGTCTATTTTCATAAACTGGGAAACCGCCGAAAACGTTTCTTCATTGTTAGCACCAGGTCGATATGAATCCGGCATGTCGGCCGCGTCAATAACATCTTTATCAACCATGATCGCCAGGCGCTCTACAAGATTCCTGAGCTCCCGGACATTTCCGGGCCAGGCATAACTGC
>JASFGZ010000048.1:0-15652 GCA_050123495.1 Desulfobacterales bacterium | reverse complement strand
CTCAGAAATTAAGAGAATATACTGAAAACCTTGAAAGACTCGTGCGCGAAAAAACCGAACTCAAAAGTCATTTGTCTTCATTAGGTTTAATGATCGGTTCCATATCGCATGGAATAAAGGGACTTTTAACCGGTTTAGACGGTGGTATGTATCTGCTAAATTTGGGCTTTAAAAAAGATAACCAGGATCAGATCACAGAGGGATGGGATATTGTCCAACGGATGGTTAAGGGAATTCGTAAAATGGTCCTGGACATCCTTTTTTATGCCAAAGAAAGAGACCTTAAATCGGAGCGGATCGATGTCCTGAATTTTGTCGCCGAGATCGCCAAAGAACTTGAACCCAAAATGAAAAGTGAGCACATCGAATTTGTAAAAAATTTTAATTCTAACATCGGAGTTTTCGAGGTCGATAGCGCCTACGTTCATTCCGCGGTGATCAACATCATTGAAAATGCGATCGATGCCTGTGTTAGAGACAAAACAAAGAAATCGCATAAGATTGTATTTGGCGTCAGAAAGCGTAAAGATAAAATCATCATTGAAATAGAAGATAATGGCGTCGGCATGGATAACGAGACTCAGGAAAAAATATTTACGCCGTTTTTTTCTTCAAAAGAAAGAAAAGGAACAGGTCTCGGTCTTTTTATCTCGAACACAATCATTGAACAACACGGTGGTGAAATTATTGTAAAGTCCACCTCCGGTCAGGGCTCCCATTTCAGTATAAGGGTGCCGAGGATGCCCCCGAAATCTATTCAGAATCAAAATTAATACAAGCGGGAAAAACCACGCCACCCGCTGTGCGGGGGGTCGGTAACTCAAATTCATGTTGAAAGGAGATGGAAATGGCTTTAATGACGCCCGATCAGTTTGAAGAGAGTCTGAAATTGCTGAAACCAAGGGTTTTTATGAATGGGAAAGTGGTTGAAAATATCCTTGAAAATAAGAATACGCGCACCGTTGTGGAGGCGAATAAAGCCAGCTATGCATGGGCCCTGGACCCGAATTACAAGGATATCATGACCTGCTATTCGCCGCTGATCGAAGATGATGTCAACCGCTACACCCATGTCAGCGCCAGCATTGATGATCTGGTCAAAAAGGCTGAGGCGGGTACGTTTACCGCTGAAATGCTGGGAACCTGTATCTACAGGTGTGTCGGGTATGATGCTTTTCATTCCCTGGCCAGCACCTGCTGGGAGATGGATAAGGATTTGGGTACAGCGTATCATCCGCGCTTCATGGCGTACCTTAAGATGGTGCAGCGCAAAGATCTCTCTGTCGCCGGAGCGCTTACCGAGCCAAGGGGAAAACGCAGCCAGAAGACTTTGGACTGGCCGGATCCTTATCTTTCATTAAAACTGGTGGATAAAAACAAAGACGGTATCATTGTGCGCGGGGCCAAAATAAACATCAGCGGTGCCTTTGCCAGTCATGAACTTGTGGTTTTACCCCAGGCTGCGCATTTCGAGGGCGAGGAAGACTATGCCATCGCGTTTGCCACCCCGACGGATGCAGAGGGTATCACTTATGTATGCCAGTATTCGCCTTATTCCGCAGAGAGAGATCAGGCCGATGACATCGAAGAGCTCGGTAATCCGGTCTACGGTCAGCGAGAGACCTCCATGGTAATTTTTAATAATGTATTTGTGCCATGGGAAAGGGTTTTTCACTGCGGTGAGTTCGATTATTCCATAAAACTTGTGACCCGCTTTGCCAAGACCCACCGCATGACCTGTGGCGGCACATGCAAGGTCGGATTTATGAATCAAATCATTGGCGCCTCAAAATTGATCCAGGAATACAAGGGGCTCGAGAAGGCTACGCATATCAATGATCAGCTAATGGAGATGGTGGTCTTGCGCGAAACAGGGCGGGCCTGCGGTCTGGCATCTGCCAACAAGGGTGCGGAAGAACCTCCCGGTTCGGGCGTATTCTTACCCGATGAGCTCATGAGCAACGTTTCCAAATTAAATATTTGCAACGCCTTCTGGAGGGTTATGGCTCTGGCCGGCGACATCGGAGGTGGATTGATTGTGACCATGCCTTCCCTAAAAGAACTGAAAAATCCTGAGGTCAAAGATTACGTAAATGAATTTTATAGTTTCGGTTCGGATGAATCAACAGAAAATATCATGAAAGTTCATAAACTCTTGCAGAACTGGGCGGCCGGCCAGCATGGTGTGGCTACTTGGCATGGTGCCGGACCGGTGATGGCCAATAAAATCATGCTGCAAAGGGTCATTGACTACGGGCATGATAAAAAAATTGTCACGCAGGCTTTAAATTTAAAAGAGAAAAAAAGTAACGATTAAGCGGAATCCAGGAGTAGATTTAAACGGTGCTATTGCATTGTTAAACAAGGAATTGGTTTTAAAACGGGACATATTTTACGATGCAGGAGATTGAAGGGGTCGGAGGGTCAAATCCTATCGCACCGACCAAAGTTATTATGGCAAAAAAAGCGGTTCAGCTAAATGGCTAAGCCGCTTTTTTATTAACCCCGTCGTTACCAAATTTAGACCTAAGTTGAGCGATTGTCGAGGTTGCCGCAGCTACAAGGAAGATGTTGTTCCGCTATAGTCGTCTATGCGCGATGACATCTGACACCGTAGATGCGGTAAGATCGGCAATCCCGAACGGTTTCAAATTTTAAAAATACAAATCGATAGAATTCAGAGAATATAAGACAAAATTATCCAATTTTAAAATTTGAAACGCTCAATTTAGGTTAGAAATGGTTTAGTTGTAAGGGGAATTGTTTAAATAAGGACCATTGGGGCTTTGAACCGGCATTATTTAATCTTACCGGTTTCCATATAGTGGGTGATTCTGCCGGCCCCATAGGCCTGATTGAAAGCCGCGACCACATCCGGATCAAACTGGGTGCCGTCACCTTCATTGATTATTTTTATGATAACCGTGTCTTCCATTTTTTGGCGGTAGGCACGGTCTGAAGCCATGGCATCGTAAACATCGGCTACAGATAAAATGCGGGCTAAAAATGGAATATCCTTCTGCTTGATACCATCGGGATAACCGCTGCCGTCAAAGCGTTCGTGGTGCCGGAGAATAATTTGCCTCTCTTTTTCCCACAAACCCAGCTGCTCGAGAATGTTGGCCCCGATGACCGGATGATCCTTGATTTTTTCAAATTCATCGTTGGTCAACTTGCCCGGCTTGAGCAGGATGTCATCGCGGATGCCGATTTTACCGATGTCATGCAGGTGACCCGCAAAATTGAGAATGTCCAGTTCTTCTTTGGTGCAACCGAGGCGCCGGCCTAAAATCAGTGACAATCCCGTAACCCGGCTGGAATGCTGCTGGGTATATAAGTCCCTGGCTTCCACGGCTTTTACAAAGGCGTAAAGGGTCGCAAAAAGATTTTCATATATATTTTCATAAAGCGCCAGATTTTCGATGGCTTGCGCTGCGCTCTGCGCTAAAAAAGACAGATAATAAAGATCTTTTTCAGCAAAGCGCTTGTGCCCCTGATTCACAATCGCGGTGATCACGCCAAAAACCTTGTCCCGGATTTTTAAGGGCACAATCATGGCCGAGTTGATTTCAGCCGGCAAACCGTTGCCGCCGGTGTTTTCAGAAATCAATAACGGAATCTGATCCGAGACGACTTCCATTATCAGTTTAGATTTTAAAGGTTTCAAGGCAGCATTGGCCGACGTCTGCGAATGCGCATAATCGGTTTTCCAATTCGGGGACGCAGCGGAACAGTCAGATTCAGTTAATGCTGATGATACCTTAACCGGTTCTTGAACAGTTTCATTGATCACATAAAAGTGGGTCAGATCAGCATGAGCGATCTCCAACGCCATGTCGACAGCCCGTTTGAATACATCGGTGCTGGAGCTGATGGTGGCAAAATTGCCCATTATTTCGTTAAGAATATTAAGTTCCTCAACTTTATAAAGCAGTTCTTGGTTTAATTTTTCCAGGCGTTTTTTGCTTTCAACTTCCTTTTTTAGGAGAACATTTTCGACAAATAGCTTGCGCTGTTGAATCACTCGCTGAACGCTCAATTCCATCTGATTTAAGTTGACAGGCTTGATTAGGAAATCAACCACGCCGTTTTTTATGGTCTGGATGGTATTTTCCAGGGAAGGATAGCCGGTCATGACGATTACCGGCATGGTATTGTCGTTTATTCTGATTTTTTCGGCAAGCTCGAGCCCGTTCATCTCCGGCATATTAATGTCGGTAAAACAACAGTCTACAGTTTCATGCTCAAGAATTTTAAGTGCTTCAAAGCCATCTTTGGCTGTGAGCGTCTGGTAGCCTTTGCGCTGAAAGTATTCGCTGGAAACGCTTAAAATACTCTCTTCGTCATCGACAAACAGAATGGTTTCTTTTTTTTCACTATCCATGGGCAATAATCAGCAAAAATCGGATTCAGCCTGTTATGTGTTTAAAATTTGAAACACTCATTTGAGGTTAAAAATAATTTCAAAGGGTTGCGATTATTATTGCCTGCCAAAGCCGCTAGGTGTGATATCGACACTTTGGTCAAAAACTTTAGCCGATCGCATCCATGCGTTTGCGGATAGGTATTGCCTTATTTTAAAAATCATGACAGAAGACAGCGGGAGAATTGAAGATCGAAAGCATTCAATCTTAAATCTCTAAGCCTCGGCCAAACGGCTATTGCCGGAAAATGCACCAAAAATTACAATCGATTATGAATATGCCGACGGATGAATCAAGACCCCTCAGAATCTGCCTTTTAAGCTACCGATGCAATCCGCATTGCGGCGGCCAGGGCGTTTATCTGAAAAATCTAAGTCGCGCCCTAAAGGATCTCGGGCATCAGGTAGAAGTCATTGTTGGTCCACCGCAGCCGCACCTAGATGATGACATCCCCTTTAATCAGCTTCCATCACTGGATTTATACAACCCGGATGATCTGTTTAGGATGCCGTCTTTAAAAGAACTTTTACAACCGATCAATCTGCTTGAATGGCTGGGCGTTTCTACCATGGGATTCCCCGAGCCCTTCACCTTTGGGTTGCGGGCCCGTCAATTTTTACGAAATAGGCGCCATAATTATGATATCGTTCACGACAACCAGGGCCTGTCATATGGTTTGATGACCATTAAAGATTGGCTGCCCACCCTTGCCACCATTCACCATCCCATCACCGTTGATCGTAAAATCGCCGTCCGCTCGGCTCCAACAATATGGAAAAAGATGCAACAATGGCGCTGGTATTCGTTTGTCGGCATGCAAAAACGTGTTTCCAGAACGCTTTCCCGTATCATTACCGTATCAAAAGCTGCCAGCAAAGACATCTCCCGCGATTTTAATATATCCCTGGACCGATTCAGAATCATTCCCAACGGCATTCGCACTGATCTTTTTTATCCGATTCCTGAAATCCCTCGTGAAAAAAACCGGCTCATTGCGACCAACAGTGCCGATATGCCCTTAAAAGGGCTTTATTTCTTACTGCGGGCGGTCTCAAAAGTCGCGCAAACGCACCCGGTCAAACTCACGGTTGTCGGAACACCTGCAAAAAACGGATATAGCCAGGAATTAATTCAAAAGATGGGCATCGAAAATCTAATCACATTCACAGGTCGGATTGCCAACGAGCAGTTTGTGCACGAATATGCTAAGGCCGCAGCCGCGGTTGTCCCATCGGTATATGAAGGATTTGGGTTGCCGGTAGGCGAAGCCATGGCATGCGCTGTGCCGGTGATCAGCACCACCGGCGGGGCCCTGCCCGAGGTCGTCGGTGATGCCGGAATCCTGGTACCACCGGCAGACCATCACGCACTTGCCAGCGCTATTGTTACGGTTCTGGACCAACCGCAGCTGGCCCGGAAATTAGGGCAGGCCGGCTACGACCGCGTGCATCAACATTTTACCTGGCTGAAAGCCGCCGAAAAAACCGTAGCGGCATATCGAGAAACGATTTATGATCACGGTAGATTTTAACAGATTAGACATCAAAGCCGGCTGCCGGATCCTGGATATCGGCTGCGGAACAGGCCGGCACACCTGTGCCGCATATGGTTTCAAAAACGCGGTAACCATCGGTGCGGATTTGAGCCATGAAGCGCTCACCGAAGCAAAAGACAGGTTAAAATTTCACGACCAACTCGACGAAAGCGGAGGCGGCATGTGGGGCCTGACGATGGCGGATGTAAGCGGTTTGCCTTTTAAAGACGAATTCTTTGATCTTGTCATTTGTTCCGAAGTATTGGAGCACATCTCCGAAGACCAGGGTGCCGCAAGCGAAATCATACGGGTCTTAAAGCCGGGTCAAACCCTTGTGGTGAGTGTCCCACGGTTTTTGCCGGAGCGCATCTGCTGGGCGCTCTCATCAGAATACCGTAATTCAGATAACGGTCATATCCGGATATACCGAAAAAAGAAGCTCATCGCTTTGCTGGAAAATTGCGGTGTTAAACGCTGGGCGCTTCATTATGCGCACAGCTTGCACACCCCCTATTGGTGGCTAAAATGTCTGGTGGGGCCCAATCGCGAAGATGCCCCATTGGTGAACCTTTACCATCGCTTTTTGTCCTGGGATATCATGAAAAAACCGAAATTTGTCAGATGGATGGACCGATTGATGAATCCGATTCTTGGAAAGAGTCTGGTGGTTTATTTAAGAAAAAAATAAAAACAATAAATTGTTTTTATTTTTTGCGCTGAAGTAGGCCCAGGGTTTTTGTCATTGGCAGACGGTCAAAATATCCTGAAGAAAGCGCGCGGTTATAGATATGATATGGTGCCTGTCCGCCTTCTGCAGGGTCTTTGAAGATATCATGGATCAAAAGATATCCCCCCGGTAAAATGTGCCGGGCCCAGCACTCATAGTCGGTTTGCGCTGCTTCAGCTGTATGTCCCCCATCGATAAAAACCATGCTCAGGGGTGTCGCCCAAAGACGTGCAGCCACTTCTGAATGGCAGACCATCGCCACGACCGTATCTTCAATGCCGGCTTTTTCAAGCGTCTTTCGAAATTCTTGAAATGAATCCACCCGACCGGTTTTGGGATCAAAAAGCCCGGGGTCAAAATAGGCCTGCCCGGGTTGTTGTTCTTCAGACCCCCGATGATGATCGATGGAAAACAGGATGCTGTTGTTCGTTCTGCAGGCAGCGCCGATATAGATCGTTGATTTGCCGCAGTAACTGCCGATCTCCAGACAGGGGCCCAATCGGCTGGTCTTACGCGCAATTTCATAAAGGCAGCGACCCTCGTCTTCGTCTAAAAATCCTTTGGTTGCAGATATCAGCTCCGGATCAATATTCATCATCACCCTCTCGTCTCCGGTCACTGACCTAAAATAGGTTTCAGAGGTCAGAGGTCAGAAGTCAGAAAACAGAGAACCGCAGAATATCGAAGTCGAGCATTTTGCAAGCTTCGTTAAAATACTTCTGCGGTTCGATATTCTTTGTTCGATATTCGATATTTTTAAATCAAAAGGGGGAAAAAGTTGAATATAAGTACCGCGCACCCGCAACCCGTAACGCGCAAGGCGTATCCCTGTATTCAGTAACCAACCGCCAGAAGCCAGTTGCAAGAAGCTAAGAGCCATTGACCAGTGGCCATCACTCCTGTGACCTGCGGTCATAGCTCGTGACGAGAACGTCCCTGGGCTTGGCGCCGTCTGAAGGGCCGACAATACCCTCTTTTTCCATCTTCTCAATAATCCGGGCCGCGCGATTATACCCAATTCGTAAATGGCGCTGAATCATGGAAATAGAAGCTTGCCCGGTCTTGGTGATAAGGGCCACCGCATCATCATAGCGTTCATCATAGTCATCATCGTCGGATTCGCCAGGTTCAATCATGGATACTTCGGTAACTTCTTCATCATAGTCCGGTTTTTCCTGGTGTCTCAAGAATGCATTGATCTGGCTGAGTTCGGTTTCTGAAATATAGGCGCCGTGAATACGCTGCAATTTAGCGGTGCCGGGCGGCAAAAACAACATGTCTCCACTGCCCAGCAGATTTTCCGCACCAACGGTATCGATAATTGTCCGAGAATCGGTTTTGGAAGAGACTTGAAATGTCAAACGGGTCGGGAAATTGGCTTTTATGATACCGGTGAGTACATCCACCGACGGCCGCTGGGTGGCCAAAATCAGATGGATGCCGGCAGCTCTTGCCATCTGGGCCAGCCGGGTTAAAGCCACCTCAACGTCCCGGGATGCAAGAATCATCAGGTCGGCCAGCTCATCAATAACAATTACAATATACGGCAGGCTTTCAGGCGGTTCTTTGTCAACCGGCTTTATTGCTTTCACCACCTTATTATTATATTGTTTGATATTGCGGGCGCCCATCTCAGATAGCAGCTCGTAGCGTCTTTCCATTTCGCGTACCGCCCAGAAAAGCGCATTGGTGGCTTTCTTCGGATTGGTGACCACCGGGGTGATTAAATGGGGGATCCCATCGTAGCTCGAAAGTTCAATGCGTTTGGGATCGACCATGATAATTTTGACCTCATCCGGTTTGGATTTATACAGCAGGCTGCATATCATTGCATTTAAGGCTACGCTTTTGCCGGTACCGGTGGCTCCGGCAATCAACAGATGGGGCATTTTTTCCAATTCCGCAACCACCGGATTGCCGACAATATCCTTGCCCAGGCACAGGGTCAGCTTCGATTTTGACTTTTCAAACGCACTGGATGCGATGACCTCTTTGAATCTGACCATCTGACGATTGGTGTTGGGAACCTCAATTCCAATGACTGCTTTGCCTGGAACCGGGGCCACAATCCGGATACTGGTCGCGCGCATGGCCAGTGCCAGATCATCTGTTAGGGTGACAATTTTATTGATTTTCACGCCAGGGGCCGGCTCATATTCAAAGGTGGTAATCACCGGCCCGGGGGCGACTTCAACCACCCGCCCCTGAACACCGAAATCCTCCAGCTTCTTTTCAAGCAGCTGGGACTGCATCCGCAAATTTTCATCATCCGCCGAACCGATCCGAAATTCCGGCTCATCCAGAAAATTAATCGACGGCAGCTGGAAGCCTTTTCCGGTCTTCATAAACTTAAATTCTTCCTGTTTGGGAGCCGCAACCGGTTTGATGGGTTTGGCCGTCGATGCTTTTATTTTTATTTTCTTGGCCTTTTTGCGGGTGGTATCGCGGTCGATTTTTGCGAATTTCTTTGATCGTTCGCGGCGTTCTTTCCACTTGAGATATACGGTCATCACGTGGTCCGCTATAGCTGAAATCCAATCCCAGCATCGCAAGGAAAAGGCGATCAGTGAAAAACCGGTTGCCAGTATGAAGCCGATAATCCACGTCAGAATCAATATGATTAGCGCGCCGGTAAAATTGGTGTATTTTATCAGAAATGCTTTAAGCGGAATGCCGACCAGGCCGCCGGCTGAAAATTGGCTGCCGAACACGACATAGGCATTTTGACGCGCAGCCAGCAGACTGCCGGTGGTAACCACCAGTAAAATACCGCCGATTAGCGTTGAAATCTTAGCTTGCGTCGGGTGATCCCCAAAAAAATGGATGCTGGTCAAAAGCAGCAAAAGCGGGATCCAAAATGCACCCAGCCCAAACAGCCCGATCAGGATGCCCGATACATGTGCACCGACGATACCGAACAGGTTGTGAATCGGGCCGGTTGCTTTGGCATTGTTTATCGAGGGATCATTGGGGCTAAATGACAACAGACTGATCAGGGTAAAAATGACAAGAAAAAAGCAAAATATACCGACGATCTCTTTGCGCATAAGCTTGTCTCTGGTTACTGGCTGCTCGCTGCTGGCCTCTGGCTTCCTGTTAGTGGCTTATAGTTGTTTATCGTTTTTTAAGGCCGATTAAACTTCCATAATAAACGGAAGTATAACCGGACGGCGTCCGATGGTAAAGAAAAAATATTGCCGTAAAGCCGTTTTGATCTTCGATCGGATCTTATCCACCCGATTGGCAACCTCCGGCGTTATTTCTTCCACAATCTCCAGAACCACACACTGGGCATCTTCTAGCAAATAGCCGCTTTCAGTTTCAAATACAAAGCCTCTTGAAACAATTTCTGGACCGTAAACCACCACGCCGGTCTCTTCGTCAAATGCCATGGTTACGGCAACCATGCCTTCCTCCGACAACGCCCGGCGTTCCCTTAAAACGCTTCGGCCGACGTCGCCTACGCCTTTGCCATCGATGAGCACACGACCGGTGGGAATTCGGCCATCAACCCGGCCGCCGTTTTTATCAAATTCGACAATCTGTCCGTTGTCGGCCAATAAAATGTTCTCCTTGGGAATTCCCACTTCTTCGGCCAATCGCGAATGAAGAATGAGATGCCGGTATTCGCCATGGATCGGAAGAAAGTATTGCGGTTGCGTCAATTTTATCATCAGCTTGAGTTCTTCACGGAATGCATGCCCCGACACATGAATATCAGATATTTTCTCGTAAATAACATCCGCGCCTTTTCGATACAGATTGTTAATAATTTTTGCAATCGCCTTCTCATTGCCGGGAATGAATTTAGAGGATAGAACCGCCGTATCACCCTTTTTTATCTTTATTTGCTTATGGGTGCCGGCTGACATTCGTGCCAGGGAGGACATCGGTTCACCCTGGGTACCGGTCGTGATGATGATGATTTGTTTATCATCATGTTCAGCGATCTCATCAATATCGATGATTTCGTTATCGGTAATGTTCAGGTATCCCAGTTCACTGGCAATACGAACACTGGCCGCAATGCTTTTACCGTCAAATATGATCTTCTTGCCGTTCGCCCTGGCAATATCTAAAATGACCTGAATGCGGGCGATATTGGAAGCAAACAGTGCTACAATAACACGGCCGCTGCTTCCGGTTGTAATTCGCGTCAGGGTCTCATGGATCTCTTGGTCGGAAATCGGGTATCCTTCCCGTTCCACGTTAGTGGAATCTGATAACAGCGCCAAAACCCCTTCTTCACCGAATTTGGCAAATTTGTTAACATCCGTCGCCATTCCATCAACGGCCCCATATCCGATTTTAAAATCGCCGGTATGAATAATTCTTCCCGGAGGGGTTTGAATGGCTATTCCCACACCGTCTAAAACGCTGTGGCCAACTCGAATAAACTCTAATGTAAAAGGGCCCAATTTTAATTTTTCATCCGGCAGAATCGAATGCAACGCCGTTGAACCCAGGCGCTCAAATTCTTCCAGTTTTTGGCGGACCAGCCCCAGCGTAAACGGTGTACCAAATACCGGTGCTTTGAGGTCTTTCAGCAAATACGGCAAAGCGCCAATATGGTCTTCATGCGCATGGGTTAATACGATGCCGGCCATACGCGATTGGTTCTGCCTGAGGTAGTCGATGTCCGGAATGACAAAATCAACACCCAGCATATAATCTTCAGGAAACATCAATCCGGCATCAACCACAAAAAGGGTGTCCCCGTATTCAAAGACCATCATATTCAGGCCAATCTCTCCAAGTCCGCCTAAGGGGATGATTTTTAGCATATGCTTTCACCGGTTTCGTCGGTTTCAAAGCCGTCACAAATAACGCGTCGAACGCCTTCCATAAGCGCATCCTTGGTCTCGCGAGTGTATGCCGAAGTATCGATCGGCTTGTGGATAATCATGCTGACATGGCCCGGATTGACGCGAAACTTGCCTTTGGTCATAATCGCGTATGTGCCCTTGATCACCACCGGAACGATTGGGACGCCGGAATCAATCGCCAAAACGAAGCCCCCTTTTTTAAATGGACGGATTTTACCGTCCCGGCTGCGGGTGCCCTCTGGAAATATAAGCACCGATTTTCCTTTTTTTATCTTTTTTGCTGCCACTTTAAGACTCTGAAAAGCCGATTCGCGATGATATCGGTCAATACTGATATAACCGGCCTTGCGCATGGCGCGACCAAAAATCGGAATTTTAAAAAGCTCAACTTTGGCCAGCCATCGAAACTGAACAGCAAGATGTCCCAGCAGAACCGGTATGTCAAAATTGCTCTGGTGGTTGGACATGTATATATAAGGACCCGCAAGGTCAATGTTGGACATTCCTTTGACGGAAACTTTAATCCGGCTGACCACCAGAATTGATTTGGCCCAAAATTGGGCAATTTTGTGCATGGGATTACCCGATCGGACAAAAAACGAGAGCACGATAACCACTATGCCCAACACCAGTGTGACAAAAACGACCCAGATTGCAATGTATAAGGTCCGAATCATGTCCAACTTCAATCACTTGTTAGTGCCATAGAAATTATTTTTTTGCATTTTGTGGCAAAACATTTTCGCCACCAAGACACAAAGACGCAAAGATGAATATTAACTAAAGATTTCTCTTTGTGTCTTGGTGCCTTTGTGGCAATTAGTTCCGCCTTGTCCGGGTTAGGTTGCGATATTCAATTTTTCGAATATGGCATCAACAACGCCCATAATCCAGTTTCGCTGGTCTTTGGATGCATATGCGATACAAGCGCATCTGACCCGGTTTTTGGTGCGCACCAACAGTTCGAGGGCAAAGCGGTCTTGTTCCAAATCTATGGCAAAGTAAAAGGGTTGGCAATCGCTATGCGCATGTTGGATTTCGGTCAGCACTTCCGTTGCGATTGGCACCCAGTAAATTCCGCCCATCTCAGCAGAACCATAGGTTTCTTTCAGGTATTTCCTAATTTTGTGATGATCCTTGGGCCTGAGTTCATCGATCACATATTGTTTCATGGCATGCTGATTCAATGACCACCCGCAAAGCGGGTGGCTTGGATTTTTCCACTATCGTCGGAAAAAGATATGGGCACGGCAGTGCCCAGGACGTTGCGGGTGAAACCGTAAAAACGCGTGCTCAACACCCGATTTAAGACACCCAATTAGCACAGTTTTTCCATACAGGCAAGCCGTAGATGGCGCTGCAAGCTTCTATTATTGATGGAAAATTGATGCCCGAACGATATTGATTGCAATGGCGTAAGCAAATTCTGGAAAAGTGATTTTGGGCATTTTGGAGTCGGCGCCAGATTTAATCGGAGAGGCAAGTGAGAACTTATATGCGCCGAGTTGATGGATAACAAAAAAAGTAAAAATGAAATGCGGTTTTCAGGCAAAATAATAGAACCAGCGCACGAATCGCAAAGCTTAAAAAAGGGCCCTCCGATCCGGCTTAAAAAAATGATCAGAGGGCCATATCCAATTAAATCTCTTCTACGGTAATCGCGCCTTCTTCACAAACCTCGACACAGCTTTCGCAGCCAAGGCATTCATCCGCATTCACGGGTTTAGATTTTTCGTCTTGCATCTCAAAAACTTCAACTGGACAAACATCTACACATTCTTCACATCCAGCGCATTTGTCTTCATCAACGACAACATTAAAAGCCATTATATACGCCTCCTTTTAAATAAGTTTTTATTAAGGTGTTGTAAATCCACCTTGGATTCTGTTTAAGAGGAAAGTCAATATACCAATTGGAAAAACGAGTCAAGTCCTGATCATATTTTTTAAAAAAATGATAAACGGTTTATGGTTGGCATTCAACCAACCCAATCAGCGTATTTTTATATCTAGGTTTTTGATGGGGTTGTTTTTTGGTTGGCTGGGGCCCTTCAAGGTACTGGCCAAAAAAATCCAAAGGTGTTTGGTCGGGCACCAGATATAGGCTGAGCATGATGTTCGCGCCGCCATTGCTTTTTAAGGGAACGTCAAGGCTGATATCTCTGGATGCCGACCCATGGGTTTCGACAAGCCTATTAAGATCTTTTAAAAAATGAGCTCGCCATGCGTACAAGGCCCTATCTTTAATTTCAATAACCGGTAACCCCGCGGACTCAAGAATTTTTTCAGTTGCCGGCGCCTTCGTCATCAATTGATTAAAAACCGACTTGCTGCTGGTCACAAAAAACCCTGAACCGACCGGGTCTCTCTGGAAAAGCAGAGCCCAGGCCTTCAGTCGGGCCAGCCCCAAGTATTCACCGGGATCATCGATCTTACTTTCATCGGCAAGCGAAAAGGCTGCTGAATCGATTTCCTTTTCACCTTTAAGTGTTTTTAGCAGCTCGAACGACTGCTGCCTATGAACACCGAGGCCTCGGTTTAATTCATCACCCTGGCAGTCGTAATCCTGCGCAAAACCAAGAAAAACTCTGGCACAAAACAGTGGGTCCGAAGCGGTTTCCGCGGAATCTGACGATCCGCATTTCTTTAGGTCTGAGACGATTCGGGATGTCGACGTTTCTCCGAAAAAAGGAATTGTAGATTGCTGCCCCAAAAAGGCTGCTGTTTTCAAGTTTTTGTTGTCATAATGGAGACTGGCAAAGGACCGAAAATCTTTGACCACCTTTTCGATGGCTTGATCATCGGTCTGATCTGGCACCCGGACTTCCATCACATTTGCTTCAACCCAAGGCTGCATCTCATCGGGTACTTTTTTACCCGACGGCTGATACACGATAAACCGTCGAAAACAGGCGGTCAATGCTTGCGCCACGTCCTGGGATACGAAGGTAAAGGGGAAGTAGATCGGTTTTATCAATCTATAAGCTCCATCTCAAAACAGATGACAGAGGACAGAAAACAGAGGTCAGATAGGATCGTTTCATTCTCCAGATTTTATCATCTGTCTTCTGACTTCTGTCCTCTGACCTCTGGCACTTTTTTCTAGTTCTGATCCTGTACGATAACACCTCTTAATTTGAGTTCATTTCTGATTTTATCCGCCCGATCCCAATTTTTCTCAGAGCGGGCCTTATCTCTTTGGCTGAGCAGCCGCTGAATTTCGGGTTCAGCATAGTGGTCAAAAAAATTAAATATATTCAATATGTTATCGATAGTACGGAACCCATCGACGATCTTTGATGCATCGGTGGCACTCAGTTGCTTTTTAAGGATCAATGTATTTATTTTTTTAATAATTGTAAATATCGTCGCCAAGGCGGCTGAAATATTTAAATCGTCATCCATGGCACTGCAAAACCCGTTTTTAAGGTCGTAAAGCAACTGTTCTAGTTCTGCATACGGTTGCCCTTTCTTTACATAGCGCAGATTGGACATACACTGATCCAGGCGCTCAATGGCACGTTGCGCATTATCCAGGCGCTCTTTTGAAAATGGAATCGGCTTGCGATAGTGACTGGACAGTAGCCAAAAGCGGATCGCTCGACCGGAATAGCCCATGTTCATTAAATCCACCATCGTCAGTTCGGCAGATTTTTCGTCCAATTTTTTTCCATCAATAAGCACACGATCACAGTGTACCCAGAACCTAGCAAGTGGCTTTCCGGTTATCGCTGCTGATATGGCGTTCTCATTTTCGTGGTGAGGAAAAATCAAGTCTCGGCTGCTGGTATGTATATCGAAGCATTCTCCGAGATATTTCATAGACATCGCTGCTGATTTGATGTGCCAGGAGGGCCGCGCGTTTCCCCATGGCGTTTTCACAAAGATGCCCCTTTTTAATTCCGCAAGCTTAGATCGCTTAAAAAGGGTAAAATCTCGCGGGTTTTGTTTTTCGTAATCATCGAGATCAACCGTGGCACCGACTCTTATCTTGTTGACATCAATTCCGGAAAGACGGCCATACGCATCCAGTCGCGAAATATTAAAGTACAATGAGCGCAGCTTTTCATAGGCAAAGCCTTTTTCAACCAGCTTTTCACCAAGAGCCACCATATCATCAACATGTTCACTTGCCTGGACA
>JASFGZ010000047.1:0-15939 GCA_050123495.1 Desulfobacterales bacterium | reverse complement strand
AGCTGCTGGCAGAAAGAGAAGGCCTATTTACCGTCAACACCGCTGCCCTGGCTGCCTTTAACATGGTCGATGAAGTTATGTGTGCCACCCTTCACAATCACACCCTTGTCAAAAAAGGGGAATTGGTAGCGGCCACCCGCGCCATACCACTAACGATGCAGCGCGCACCCATCGAGCGCGCTGCAGCCATTGCCCGGCAGAACGGTGCCGTGCTGGCCGTTACTCCTATTCGAAAATCCAGGGTGGGCCTGGTGATTACCGGCAACGAAGTCTACCACGGCCTGATTGAAGACCGTTTTGCGCCGATCCTGACCGAAAAGGTCGCGGCCCTGGGTTCGGAGGTAGCCAGTGTGATTTTTGCCCCGGATGACGCCGTGCTGATCAGCAAAGCCATTCGTTCCCATCTTGGCCAGGGCTGTGATTTGCTGATGCTCAGCGGCGGCATGAGTGTGGACCCCGACGATGTCACCCGCCAGGGAATCCGCTCAGCCGGTGCTACCGAGATGCATTACGGGGCCTCGGTGCTGCCCGGTGCGATGTTTCTGGTGGCCTATGTGGGCGATGTGCCACTGCTGGGGGTGCCGGCCTGCGGTCTGTTTCACCGCATTACCGTGCTGGATCTGGTGCTGCCCCGGATTCTGGCCGGTGAAAAAATCGGCAAGGCTGAACTGGCCTTTTTAGGCCACGGGGGACTGTGCAAGGATTGTCAAGAATGCGTATACCCCCATTGCCCGTTTGGGAAAACCCCTTGAAAAATATTTGCAAATGAAATGAGGACTAACCGACAGCTCGGTGGATTGAGATTCAGTTCTTTTGGTAGAAATTAAATTCGAAATTCGAATATCGCCTGATTTTATAAAATTGGCCGAAACAAATCCGAATATCAAATGACAAAAATTCAAAAGTTTTGAACATTTGAATTTGGTATTTTGAAAATTGTTTCGGATTTCGGACTTCGTATTTCGGATTTGTTACAAGCTTTAAGAGGATAAACTGCAATGAAATTAGTGGATGGATACGGAAGATCAATTGATTACCTTCGTATATCAGTAACCGATCACTGCAACCTGAAATGTTACTATTGCACACCTTTTTCAGGCCGCAGTCATCTGGACCGATCGGAGATTTTAAACTACGAAGAGATGCTCAAGGTTGCCCGGGCAGCGGCTGCAATCGGGATAACCAAAATCCGCATTACCGGAGGCGAGCCACTGGTCAGAAAAGGCGTGGTTAAATTCTGTCGGATGCTTTCCGAAATAGACGGCTTAAAAAGCCTGGCACTGACGACCAACGGAATCTATCTGGAGGCGATGGCCGAACCGTTGTTCAAAGCTGGCGTCCGCAGAATCAATATCAGCCTGGACACCTTGAGGCCGGAGCGGTTTGAAAAAATAACCGGATACAATTGGCTGTCTCGCGTGCTGGCCGGCATTCAGCGCGCCGATCAGATCGGAATGCATCCCATCAAGATCAACACGGTGGTGATGCGCGGTATCAATGATGATGAAATCAAAGATTTGGCTCGCTTGACCCTGGATAAGCCTTACCACGTTCGCTTTATCGAGCTGATGCCCACCGACAGCTCGGCCTACGGCAATTATGAATCGCTATTTATACCGGTTGAAGAATTCATGAAAAGGATTCATCAGATCGACCGGCTTAAAATCGAGCCGTCCACAGATTCCTACGGGCCGGCGAGACTCTGCAGACTTCCGGGCGCCGTCGGCAAAGTCGGTTTCATCGCCCCGATCAGCTGGCATTTTTGCGGTTCCTGCAACCGCCTGCGGCTGACCGCTGACGGCAAAATCAAAACCTGTCTGTTTTCCCGGGAAGAAATCGATATCAAAGCACCTCTGAGAACCGGGGCATCCCGAAACGATATTGTCAACATTTTCAGACAGGCGGTGGCCAAAAAGCCCTCCGGCCACCACTTGAATACCAAAGACCATCAAAACACCTGCGGTCGGGCCATGGGCGCCATCGGCGGCTGATGCCCTTATAATGGAAAAATGGAATGATGGAATATTGGAAGATTGGGTTCGAAAAGGATGGTATCTATTTAATGACATCGTTTCCTCTGGCAATTTAAACGATCATGCATTGAGTCATTTTTTCTTTACCCAGTTTTCCAACATTCAATTATTCCAACATTCCAATTGCGAGGTAAGCGAGATAAGCTCTTCTATATGGTTTTATTGCATTTTTAGAAAAATAAAACGAAGGTTGGTATCATGGCAGCATTCAAATTAAAATCGAGCCAGTGGATTGTGGATGAAGACAACAACATCATCATCGGAGAAGGCCGGGCCAAAATCCTGGAAAATATCGAGAAGACCGGCTCGATGAACCAGGCCGCCAAAATGATGAAAATGTCGTACAAGGCAGTTTGGTGCAAAATAAAAGCAACTGAAAAACACATGAATACCTGTATCGTGTATACGGATCGGAAAGAAGGTTCACGCTTATCTGAAGATGGCAAGGAGCTGCTTGAAAAGTACAAACTTTTAAAAGCACAATGTATGTCCGCCGACGACAAAATATTCGGCGGTATTTTTAGAACCTATCTCAAAAATGCACCTAACGCCCAATAGCTGTGTTGTGAGCCTCCTTAAAATGCTCACATACTCCCGCGTATGCTGCGCTTTTGCGTCGGCTCACGCCTTACTCTTGGGCGTAATCTACTATTTTTGAGATAGGTTCTAGATAAATTCGGAGACAAAAAATGCGGAGAAAACTTCTTGCCCTGATGATTGTAATATTAATGCTGTTGGGCTGGCTGCCGCTATCCCAGGCACAAATGCCCATTCCAAAGCAAAAGCAGACCGTCCTCGGGCTTTATGTGACGGCTAAAGAAGCTTATGAAATGTGGCTGGCCGATAAAAACAAAATCAAAATTTTAGACGTCAGAACGCCGGAAGAATACATTTTTGTCGGTCATACCCCTATGGCCCAGAATATTCCCATTCAATTATTCAACTATAAAATGGCGGTACGGAAAGAAGGGCCGTTGATGAAGGCCAACCCAAACTTTATCGTTGAAGTCGGCCGGATGTTCAAGTCGTCCGATACCATTCTGGTGATCTGCCGCTCCGGTAACCGCAGCGCCGCAGCTGTAAATGCAATGGCATCGGCCGGTTTTAAAAACGTCTATTCGGTTACCGACGGCTTCGAAGGCGATCGCGTCAATGATCCTTCCAGTTCTGATTACGGCAAGCGTTTTAAAAACGGCTGGAAAAATTCAGGCATACCCTGGACCGATAAGCTCAACCCGGAGCTCATATGGATTCCCAGCAGCCCTTAAATCCACCCTTACAGACCGACGGGGATCAACGTGCAATTTTTGCAATTTACATTTCCACTTTCCGGGGTTGAGACCTTTATATTAATCCCGCCTCTGGTGGCTTTCGCTATTTCCTTTTTCACATCCATGGGGGGGATCTCCGGCGCCTTTTTACTTTTACCGTTTCAAATGAGCGTTCTGGGGTTCGTGAGTCCTTCGGTAACGGCCACCAATTTTCTGTACAATGTAACCGGCACACCCGGGGGCGTGTACCGCTACGTCCGAGAGTGCCGTTTCGTTTGGCCGGTGGCCATTTTGATTTTGACCGGCATTGTTCCCGGCGTTTTAATCGGCTATTATCTCCGAATGACGTATTTGCCGGACCCTAGGACATTTAAATTCTTTGTCGGCTGTGTCTTATTGCTGATCGCTTTCAAACTGCTGAAAGAAGCATTTAATGCTAAAGCAGGGTCGACCCCGGAAAGCTGCACGCCCAGCGATCGGGTGGATGAAGCATCAATCGAAATGACGACCACCCGCTTTAACTTCAAGGGCGCCACGTATTCATTTACAACCGCAAAGCTGCTCGGGCTGGCCCTGGCGGTGGGTATCATCGGTGGTGTTTACGGTATCGGCGGCGGTTCGATTATCGCACCGTTTTTGATCACATTTTTCGGGTTGCCGGTGTATGCCATTGCCGGTGCCGTGTTACTGGGAACTTTTGTTTCATCGTTGGCCGGTGTGACCTTTTACAGCCTCATCCCGATAAACGGGGCGGTAGCCGCCCCGGATTGGTTGCTGGGCATCCTGTTCGGCGCAGGGGGGCTCATGGGAATGTATCTGGGCGCCCGGATGCAAAAATATGCACCTGAGCGTTGGATCAAGCTAATGCTGGGAGTCGTGATCGTGACCGTCGCATCACAGTATATTATCAAGTTCTTTACGGCCTAAATTATAACATCAGCGCATTGATCGCCATAAACAAAAAAAGATCCGTATTTGACGGATTTTATTGTACGGAACACATCACAATCTTTAAAATTATTCCAGCAGCGGCTTAAGCATGGAACAGCGGAGATATTAAGACGCCGTATTTTTGCTCTCAAAGTCTTCGATCGCTTTAGCCAGGGCGTCAGCACCCAGGTTGGAGCAATGCATTTTTTCTTTGGGAAGTCCGTCCAGGGATTCAGCTACGGATTTTTTGGTAATTTTTTTGGCTTCATCGAGGGTTTTTCCCTGGGCCATCTCGGTCACCATGCTGGATACCGCAATCGCCGCCACACAGCCGAAGGTTTTAAATTTGATGTCAGCGATTTTATTATCCTTGACATTGATGTAAAACGACATCATATCCCCACACACGGGATTGCCGACTTCACCGACCCCATCTGCATTTTCAATTTCGCCGATATTTCTGGGATTGGAAAAATGATCCATCACTTTTTCAGAGTACATTCCTTACCTCCTCGCTTAAATCGAAAACTCGAAGCACGAAGCACGAAGCACGAAATACGAAACAAATTCAAAATCATAAATCCGAATGTTCCAAACCTGTTTTGAATTTTGAGCATTTAGTATTCGGATTTGTTTCGGTTTTCGAAATTCGGATTTCGAATTTAACAATTAGTATCTAAAAACCAACCCGCTTTAAATTCATATTTGTAGATATCTAGGTACAAACATCTTCCTGATATTCGGGGATCTCTTTGCCCCAGATGGGCGAAAGGGAACGCAGCCGATCGACAGCCGGGGGCAGTTTGTCGAGCACGTAGTCGATTTCGGCTTCGGTGTTGCCGGCATCAATCGTAAACACGCTGGACCCCTGAGCCAAATCCGCCCGCAAACCGATGGCTCCGAGCACCGGCGAGGTTTTTAACGCCTTGGATGCGCAGGCGGATCCCGTATTCGTATAGATTCCGTTCTGGGCCAGCATAAAAATCAAGGCTTCGCCCTCGATGGCCTCGAAGCAAAAACTGGCGTGGCCGGGCAACCGTTTGTCCGGATGACCGGTGTAGGTAACTTTTTCAACATTCTTGAGAATGCCTTCCACCAGACGGTCTCTTAATTTGCGCACATGGTCAATTTTTCCAGGCAGTTCTTTTTGAGCCAGCGCTGCCGCCCTTCCAAATCCGATAATTCCGGGAACATTCTCGGTGCCGGCTCTTCTTCCGTTTTCCTGAATACCGCCATGGATCAAAGGCATCAATCTGACCTTTTTGTTAAAATAAAGTGCCCCGATTCCCTTAGGGGCGCCCAGAGAAGCACCGGAGAGGCTCAATAAATCAACACCCAATCCATTGACATCCACCGGGGTGTTGCCCACCGATGCCACCGCGTCGGTGTGAAAAACAACGTCTTTTTCCCTGCAGATCGCCGCCAGCTCGGAAATGGGCTCGATGGTTCCGATCTCGGTATTGGCATGCATAACCGAAGCAATAACAGTTTCCGGTCGGATAGCCTTGGCAAGACGCTCCGGATCAACCAGACCGTTTTTATCGACCGGCAGAAATGTGGCCTCAAAGTCCAGGCGTTCTAAAAAACGTGCGGAATTTAATACGGAATGGTGCTCGATGGCCGAGACGATGATGTGATTGCCTTTTTTCTGTTTGGCGAAAGCCACGCCCTTGATGGCCAAATTATTGGCTTCAGCACCGGATGACGTAAATACAACTTCAGCCGGTTTGGCAGCGATGAGGCCGGCGACGTTGGTACGGGCTTCTTCTATTGCCGCTTTGACCTTGGAGCCCCGGTCATAAACATTGGACGGGTTTGCAAACTGTTCGTTAAAATAGGGAAGCATAGCTTCAAGCACTTCTTTTCTGACAGGCGTGGCCGAAGCATGATCCAGATAGGCCGTATACATAAGGTGCTCCTTTGATAAAATGAGGTTCGCTTAACTTTTCTACATTTCGGGTATTAGATAAATAGTTGCGCGTTACGAGTTGCGCGGTAAGATTTGTGAGATAAGATGATTTCTGTATGTCGCAGAACGCGCAGAACGGAACGCGTAGCGCAATTGATTTTCAATATTTCCAGGTACATGCGGTAAAGTTCTCAGTTCTCATCGCTTTCCTTCTTTATATAGAACTTATAGTAATCGTCGTCTTCTTCCATTCCGATGAATTCATGGCCGCACTTTTGGCACCAATCCGGAATATCCTCCAGGGCCCCGTCATAATCGGTCAGCACTTCCAGCACCTGCCCCTTTTTCATACATTTCAGTTTATCTCCCGGTTCCAACAGATGCATGGGGCACATGCGACAAACGAGGTCCAAGGATTCATCGGCATCCTGATCCTTTATAAATTTCATCTCGCGCTCCCTGATGATTAATTGCCAATGGCCACCATCTGAAGCTCTCTAGCCCAATGGTCCAATAAATATTAATGCCACTTTGTGGTGGTGTCAAGTAAAAGATTTCACAATGGAATCTATATATTAATAATGTTATCAAGATGTTAAGGCATTGATCATAAACGACTACTGCAATGCAATTTAATTTAATGAAAGATCGCAAAATACAGTATTTAGAATTAAAAAATACAGCTTTCAGCCGATTTCTATTTCATAGTTTTTTGATAGGAAATAATTGACTTAAGTCAAATATTTACGATCAAATTGCTGTTAGAAATCAGTTAACCCGATAAAGTTATCCTCGATTCAATCTGCACAAACGCCAGCGAAATTGCGAAAAAAGCTAAATTACGCATTCTTCGTTTTAAATAGAAATTCAGCCCAAGCGGTTGAAATCCATTTGGGCAAATTATTTCGTTCAACAGCAAACCCACCAGCATTAACCCGGCTCGTATTTGATCCGGATCATAAATTTTAAAATTAAGGAGCATCGATGCCGGTCTTCAGTTATCTGGCATACCCCATCCAGGGGGCAAAAGCGCAACTGATCGATGAGCTTGCCGCCCTGGAGTACTGTGAAGTTACACCGTCAGAAAATGAAGAGGTTTTAATTCTGGTGACGGACACACCGGATGAGGAAACCGAGAAAGAATTGCAGGAAAAACTTAAGGCCCTAAAATCATTGGAGTCCTTAGGAATGACGTTTGGCCATACAGACGATTAGAAGACATACAAAAGGAGCAGTCACATGGACATTACCAGAAGACAATTCATAAAATCCGCAGCTGCACAGAGCGCAATCGCTTCTGCTGCGGTACTGTTTCCGGGAATCAGTTTCGGCGCCTGGAAAAATGTCGATTCAGGAGGGATTGAATGGAAAAAGACGCCTTGCCGGTTTTGCGGTACCGGGTGCGGCCTTCTGGTCGGCGTTTCCGGTGACCGCGCCGTTGCCGTCAAGGGCGATCCCAATTGTACGGTCAACAAGGGGCTGTGCTGCGTCAAAGGCTACCATTCGGTTCAGATCCTTTACGGCAAGGATAGAGTCACCAGGGCCCTGGTTCGCAAAAACGGCAAGATGGTAGAAACACCCCTTAAAGAAGCCCTCGATCTGGTGGCCAGCAAAATGCAGGATACCATCAAGAGCCACGGGAAAGACGCCGTGGCCATGTACGGCTCCGGGCAATGGTCGATTACTGACGGTTACGTCTCCTCCAAACTGTTTAAAGGCTGTATCGGCACCAACAATCTGGAAGCCAATGCGCGTCTGTGCATGGCCAGTGCCGTGACCGGATTTTTGACCAGTTTCGGACTCGACGAGCCCATGGGCAGCTATGATGACATCGATAACGCCGATGTCTTCATTACCTGGGGCAATAATATGGCCGAGATGCACCCCGTCCTCTTCTCCAGAATGCTTGCCAACCGCAAAGCCAAGAATCACGTCAAGATCATCGATTTTGCCACCCGCACCACCCGCACCAGCCAGGCAGCAGACAAATCGATCATTTTCAGGCCCCAGACCGACCTGGCCGTGGCCAACGCCATCTGTTATGAGATCATCCGCAATGACTGGGTCAACTGGAATTTTGTCAACAAGCACGTCTCTTTTCATAAAGGTAAAACCAATATCGGTTATGGTACCCGGGACCATTTCAAATTCAGCGATAAAGCCGAAACCGTCGACTTTGAAGCCTACAAAGCCTTTCTGGAAGATTACACACCGGAAAAAGTCGAAAAACTGTCCGGTGTGCCGGCCAGAGACATTAAATATCTGGCGGCGCTTTTCGGAGACCCTGACAAGAAGGTCGTCTCTTACTGGTGCATGGGTATGAACCAGCATACCCGGGGAACCTGGATCAATAACCTGGTTTACAACTGTCATTTGCTGGTGGGCAAAATCTCCCAACCGGGCAACGGCCCCTTTTCATTGACCGGGCAACCCAGCGCCTGCGGGACGGTGCGCGAAGTCGGTACCCTCACGCACAAGCTCCCGAAAGGCGTGGTCATGAACGAAGGCGCCCGCAAGCTGGCGGCCAAGATCTGGGACGTGCCGGTGGAAAATATCGACCCCAAACCCACCTATCATACGGTTGAAATGTTTCGGGCGCTGGATCGCGGCGATATCCGTTTCATGTGGATTCAGGTGACCAATCCCATGGTCACCATGCCCAATTTAAACCGCTACCGGGACGGCGCCAAAAAGGACGGGCGCTTTATCGTGGTATCCGAGATATATCCGACCCCCACCTACGATGTGGCCGATGTGGTCCTGCCGGCCGCCCTGTGGATCGAGCGCGAAGGTTTTTTCGGCAACTCCGAGCGCCGCACCCAGCACAATGAACAGATCATTCCCATGCCCGGTGATTGCATGAGCAATACCTGGCAAATCATCGAGGTGGCCCGGCGAATGGGTTTTGAGAAACAGTTTCCCTGGTCCGAAGAAACCTATATCGAAGACATCTGGAATGAATACATCCAGTTCCACGATAACCCCAAACACCGCATGGCGCCTTTTAAAGAGCTACAAGCAAAATCCGGGATCGTATGGCCCTACGTCAACGGGCTGGAAACCAAATGGCGCTACAACGTTAAATATGACCCGGCTGCCGAGGGCGATTCCTTCGATTTTTACGGCAAACCGGACCGCAGGGCCTGGATATGGCTGAGACCTTACGAACCCGCGGCAGAGTCGCCTGACAGCGAATACCCCTTCTGGCTCAATACCGGTCGGATTTTGGAACATTGGCATACCGGATCCATGACCCGGCGCGTGCCGCTCCTGCACCGGGCAGTCCCTGAAGCCTATGTGGAAATCAACCCCGACGATGCCGCCCGGTTAGGGATTACCAACGGCAGTAAAGTCAAAGTTTCCTCTCGCCGGGGATCGGTGACCATGAAAGCCAGTATCAACGGCCGGGGGCGCCCGCCGAAAGGAATGGTTTTCGTACCTTTCTTTGATGAAAGCTATTTGATTAACGAGGCCACTTTGGATGCGTTTTGCCCCATATCCAAACAGCCGGATTACAAAAAATGCGCGGTTAAATTGGAGAAAGTATAATGGAAAAACCAAAACATACTGGGGATCAGAAGGTGGGGAAGGTTTTTCTGATATTTGCCGGGATCTGCATTGTGGCGTTACCGTTGATCGTTTTTTTGGCGCTTTCATCCGAACCGGAAGCAATGGAAACGACCACTGCAGAAACCCCGGACATGAATTTTGATGAGAGCGGAAAAACCATATTTGTAAACTATGACCAGATATCTGAAGATTATCTGGCAGGCACATCCACCGGACGCACACTCGATGAATACTATTCCCGCAGACAGTATCCCGGGTCACCGCCGTTTATCCCGCATAAGGTCGAAGAGCCGGATCTGGCCCCGGTCGAGTGTCTGACCTGTCACGCGCGGGGCGGTTGGACTGAAGAACTTAAAAAGAATACGCCGATCACGCCGCACCCCGAGCAAGAGGCCTGCCAACAGTGTCATATCACCGTGACCGATGCCAAGTTATTTGTTGAAACCGACTGGATGAGCGTGGCTCCGCCCCGTTTGGGACGCGCCTCCCTGCCCGGCGCACCGCCGCCCGTTCCCCATGAACTTCAGATGCGGGGCAACTGTGTGGCCTGTCATGTGGGGCCGGGAACCGTTGCGGCCATTCGGGTGGAGCATCCGTCGCGAGGCAATTGCAGACAGTGTCATGTGCCCGAAACCAATGCACCGCCGTGGCAGAGACAACCCAGCCCCGGTTAAACATTAGCACGCTGGGTTTTTATTCATTGTGCTTTGGCTTGCAGGTTAAATTCGAATGTTCCAATGACAAAAACAATAATCCTTGCTAAATCATGCTACTGTCTCGGTCAGTTGAATTTTGGTTATTCTAATTTGTTTCGAATTTCGATATTCAGATTTAATTGCTCCAATGGTTATCAGTTCAGGTAAATATTTAGCTACCAAAGGCGTATAAACCATTAGTAAACGCAAAAATTTGAGGATTGATATGAAGATACCATCATTTAAAAATTGTCTCTGGGGGATTTTGCCGGTAGTGCTGCTGATTTTCGCAGCAGGGCTTGCGTATTCCACAGAAGGCGGCGTTGTTCAAATCTACCAAAACGCGACCGCTCCTTTTGATGCTGAAAAGCAGGTCGATGCCGCCCTGTCGCTTCCTATAACTTCCGTTCTAGTGACGGAAAGATATCAGGGAGGGCGCTTCCGGACCGATACCCGCAAAGACAAGATGCAACGTTTCAAATGCAGCCAGTGTCATAATAATAAACCGGTCAGGGTTGCAAACGCCGCTGAAATCGCCCATGGCGAAATTGTCCTCAATCACGGCAGCGAAGCGCGGCCCTTGTCCTGTTATACCTGTCACAACAAAGAAGAACGAGATTTTTTGATCACGGAACAGGGTACCAAGATCGATATGGATCAAAGCTATGAGATGTGCGGTCAGTGCCACTTCAGGCAGAAGAAAGACTGGGTAGGGGGTGCCCATGGTAAACGCATCTCCTATTGGGCCGGACAGCGCGTGGTTAAAAACTGCGCCAGTTGTCATGATCCTCACTCGCCGCGTTTTAAGAAACGGTGGCCGGCAATATATTCACCACCTTTAAGCAAAAGCAAATAGGGAAATTACATGGATCCCCGGATAAATAAAAACTGTCAGAAGCCCGAAGAAAAAGATTGCCGGCATGCCAAAGCCTGCGGGCGACGGGAATTCCTCAAAGGTGCCGCCAAAGCCGCTGCGGTCGGTGGCGCTGCCATGCTCGCCGGATGCGGTGGCGGCATGCTGGGTTCCAAAGAGGAGCTTTCGTTGCGCTGGAAAGAGTACTTCAAGAAGCATTACCGCCTCATGACCCAGGAGGAAAAGGATGAGACGGTCCGGCGCCTGGAGCAGCTGGCCAAAATCAAAAATAATGTCAATATCCAGATGAGCTCCGCACCGCCGATCGAAGGTGTCTTGTTCGGTTATGCCTTTAGCGTCACGCGCTGTGAAGGATACATGGAATGTGTGGCCGCCTGTGTGAAAGAAAACAACCTCGACCGCAAATCCAACATGCAATATATTCGCATTTTCGAAATGGAGCACGGCCAATTGACCCCGGAGGTCGGCAACGCCAAATTCTATCACCAGGTACCGGTTGAAGATCATTTCTACATGGGCGTGCAGTGCAACCACTGTCAAAACGCCCCCTGTGTCAAGGCCTGCCCCACAAAGGCCACCTGGCAGGAACCGGACGGAATCGTGGTGGTGGACTATGACTGGTGCATTGGCTGCCGTTACTGTATTGCCGCGTGCCCCTATTACGGGCGCCGATTCAACTGGAACGACCCGGTTGTGCCCAACGCTGAAATGACCAAAAAACAACACTATCTGGGCAACCGCATACGCGGACGTGGGCAGATGGAAAAATGTACCTTCTGTATTCAGCGGACGCGAGCTGGCAGACTGCCTGCCTGTGCTGAAGCCTGCCCCACCGGCGCCCGGGTGTTCGGAAATCTTTTGGATCCCGACAGTGAAATCCGGTTTGTCCTCAAAAACAAGAAGGTTTTCAGATGGAAGGAGGATCTGGGAACAGATCCCAAGTTTTGGTACTTTGTCGATTAAACCAGCAGAGGTGCTATGGAAACAACGCAAAAAAATGTTATGAACCACATAACGTCTATCATCGGGGAAACAGTGGCATTTGTTAAAGATGTTATCACCTGGAGCTTATCCGGCGGGCTGGTATATCAGATTTATCTGTGCATTCTGGCCGCTCTGATGGTGTTGGGCGTCTATGCCTATTTTGTTCAAATAAAAGTGGGCCTTGCCGCCACCAATATGTCGGATATTGTCAGCTGGGGATTTTATATTGCCAATTTCACATTCCTGGTGGGCGTGGCTGCCGCAGCGGTGATGATCATTTTACCTTCTTATATCTTTAAAGACAAAGACCTGCACAAGGTGGTGATTGTCGGTGAAGTTGTGGCGATCGGTGCGCTCGTCATGTGTTTGATGTTTGTTTTTGTAGACCTGGGTGCTCCCTGGAATGCGTGGCACATGATGCCGATTATCGGCTTGTTCAACTGGCCGACATCGCTGCTGACCTGGGACGTGTTGGTGTTAAACGGTTATCTGGTCTTGAATCTGCTGGTGCCGGCCTACATCCTCTACTGTCATTATTACCACCGCAAACCCAATGAAAAATTATACCTGCCTTTTGTGTTCATCTCCATATTCTGGGCCTTTGGTATCCACCTGGTTACGGCCTTTTTGTATCAGGGCCTTCCGGCCCGGCCTTTCTGGAACAACCCATTGATGGGCCCCCGGTTTCTGGCATCCGCTTTTGCGGCCGGTCCGGCCTTGATTATTATCGTATTGGTCATCATTCAGTCCACGACCTCATTTCGAATTGAGGAGCAGATATTTAACAAAATCCGACGAATCAGCGTTGTCGCCGCCATCATTAATCTGATTATGCTCTTTTCTGAAGTTTTCAAGGAATTCTATCTGCCTACTCATCATAGTCAGCCGGCAATTTATCTGTATTTCGGTCTCAAGGGTCACACAGCCCTGGTCCCGTGGATCTGGACAGCGATTGTCATGAACCTCATCGGCACCCTGACGCTGGCCTTTAACCCCGGCAAGAACAACCCCCGAGTACTGGCTCCGGCCTGTATTCTGCTTTTTTTAGGTATCTGGATTGAAAAAGGTATCGGCTTGATTGTGCCCGGTCTGGTGCCTTCGCCCCTGGGGGAAGTGGTGGATTATGCCCCCAGCTGGGTGGAGGTCAGCATTACGCTCGGCATCCTGGCCCTCGGCATTTTTGTGGTCTCGCTGCTGCTCAAACCGGCACTGATAATTGAGCAGCGCTATGAAGCGGGAGACTAAAGAAGCGGCTGAGTCAACGTCCACCCGCATAGCGGGTGGCTTGAATTTTCGGCCATAGGCCGAAAAGGCAAAAGCACGGCAGTGCTTTAAACGTTGCGGTTGGAACCGTGGATTCTCGTGCAAAGTCCCGCCGTGGCGGGATTTGAAAACAACCAATTAAAACGTTAAAAAAAGCCAATGATAATGATGATGTGTTATCATTGGCTTTTTTATTATTCAACGTGACGGACTTTTATCCGCCTTTTTTAAAGTACGATCAACTCGTAGCTCGCTGATTTGTAACCGATCTTCTTTATGATATGAAAGACGAGAATGCGGCTTTCGTAATTTTCAATAAATTGCCGCAACCCGTGTTTGGCTTTTTGGAACTTCTCACTTCTAAGATTGCTGATCAGGGTATTGGTATCAACATCCTGGGCCCTGCCCTCGCACAAAATCCGCGGCCCATCTCCGATAAAGACTTCCCATTCGCTGGCCACTTTAACGCCCAGGTCTTCTAAACACGGATAAAAGGTCCGAAGGACGTAGTTTTCGTACTGATCTTTGGTTTTACTGATAATATCCCAGGCCTGGTTAAATTTAATCGTATTGGCCCTAACGTCCTTGGAATAATCATCTTTTTTACCGGTACCCACCAGAACTTTGGTTTTGTAATTCCGAATGTAGTTTTGCAGGTTTTCATTCAATTCCCTGTATTTTTTGTCCCGAAGCGCTCTTTCAAGATGTTCCAGATCATTGCTGATGCCTTCGAGAAATATATCACTGTAGCGGCCAATCAGCGTCGTCCAGCCGGCAACGACATGAATTCCCAGTTTATTCATTCCAGGGATGAATTTACTAATGATAAACTTTTCGTATTCTCCGATTTTTTCAAAGTCAACGGACCAATACTGATTGAATTTAACCGGCATCGTTCGGTCCTCCTTGCAATAAGTTTGCCCTCGTTGTTGGTCTACAGAATCTCGAACCTATCTCAAAAATAGCAGATCATGCCCAAGAGCAAGGCGCAAGCTGACGCAAAAGCGCAGCATACATATGAGTATGTGAGCATTTTAAGGAAGTTTGCAACGCCGCCAATGGGTATTAAATGCATTTTTGAGATAGGTTCTTATTATTTATATTTAATAAATTGTGTCAATAAAAATATAAGCACGCAAAAGCACCTGCGACAGAGTCGCTTAATAGGACAAAAGACTATGGACTGATTACAGCGTGAAGCAATGTCAAAATCGGTTGCGGATACAGTCCCAGGACAAGAGCGACTGAGGCCAGGGCCAAAAGAGGTAGGCTCATGGTCAGAGGCGGATCCTTGATATCCCGTTCGGCAAATTCCGCTTTGAGGGGACCGAAAAAGATTCTGATTCCCACCAAAAAGGTATACACCAGTGTCAAGATAGTCGAAAGGATACCGACGATAACCAGAATGGACCCTACCGGATGGGCCTGTACGCTATGAAATGCTCCTGCAAATAGAAGCCATTTACCTACAAAACCGCTGGTTGGTGGAAGCGCCGAAAGGATAAGTGCCGCTGCAATCCAAAGAACAGCCGTCACTGGCATCTTCGTCCAAAGCCCGCCCATTCTTTTTAAATCTCTGGTCTCCAGCGTATAAACCAGTATTCCTGCCGTTGAGAACAAAATGGCTTTGCCCAGAATGTGGCTCAGGAAGTAGAAGATTCCCCCTTTAAGCCCTAAAACGGTCATCGCGCCGATACCAAAAACGGAGTAAGATATTTGGCTGATGGTCGAACAGGCACAAAACCGTTTAGCGTCAGACTGCGCCAGGGTGAGAAAAGCACCGTAGATCATGGTTATCAGGGCCATGATCATAATGGGGATGGAAAATGGCAGCATATCGTTTCGAAGTGGCAGAATCAGAACTCTTACAGCCACATAAGCGGCGATATTGGCATAAACGGCAAGCAACCCGGCGATGCAGGTCGGATGTTCGGCATGTACCCACGGCATCCAGACATGCAGGGGAATAATTGCCAGCTTTACGGCCAAACCCGTTAGAATCAGCAGTATGATCCAGAACGTTTTCGGATTTCCGGACAGTCGGGACAATTCAGCGATTTCAAAGCTCCCGATTTGGGTGTAGCTCAACAGAATACCGATCAGAAAAAGAGTTGCACCGGCAACACCCCAGAAAAGGCACATTAAGGCCACCTTATAACGGGTGATATAATCGGAATATCCGAACTGAGCCATGATGAAGTAGAGGGGGATGATGGTCAACAGTTCAAGGAATAAATATATGGAAATAAGATTGGTGCTGAAGGCAACGCCCATAAAGCCGGTGGGAAAGAAAAGATATAGGAAGAAAAAACGCTTGTGGTACAGTGTCGAGGTCTGAGGATCGGTGGTCTCATAAATCACTTCGATGCGGTGATCGACATAGTGTAAAGAGTAAAAGGCAAGCGCCAGA
>JASFGZ010000046.1:0-15970 GCA_050123495.1 Desulfobacterales bacterium | reverse complement strand
ACGGCAACGACATCATCAATGCGCCCGGGGATCTCTTTTTGCAGCAAGATTTGCCTGGCGGTCACAACATCGGAAACAAGGATGCGCAGTTCGCCGTAATTTCCCGTATCGACCAGAGTCAGAGCTCTGGGAGTGATACCCTTATTTTCTAATGCATGGGTGAGTTCATACAGCCTGTCACGAGAATTTTCGATGGGTACTGAAATTTGTTTTAGTTTCATAGCGGCCTCCTGATTATTTTAAATAGTAGCTGTCTCAAAAATAGTCGATCACGTCTAAGGGCGCGGCGAAAACCGATTCAAAAACGGAGCATACACGTTAGTATTCGAGTATTTTGAATCGGTTTTTAACAAAGCCCTTGGGCGTTAGATGCATTTTTGAGATAGCTTCTAATAAAAAAAAGCCCCGGGATATTCTTCTCGAGGCTTTTTATATAAAAAACCCCGAGCGGCTGATTAAGTCCACCCGGGGTGTTTAACGATTATAAGTTAACGTCAAAGAACCGGATGGACGCCTCTAAAGCTAAAAAAGAAGCGTCCAAAATAAAAAGATAAACGGGTATGGGGATTCAGCATCATTCGTCTGCCTTGTCTTTAATAATTATCTATACCTAATTTTTTGAATAGCTGTCAATTCCTTTTTAAGAAAATAATCAATGTTGAATAAAAAAGTTGGACCTTTGATTTTATAACATGTGAGCCAAACCTTCTATAGCCAAAAGATACCCCTGGGGGCCAAATCCTGAAATCTGAGCCCGCACGATTGCGGACATCATTGATGTATGACGGAAGGATTCTCTCTGATAAATGTTAGAGAGGTGTACCTCGACAACCGGGATATCTATCAGAGAAAGGGCATCCCGGATGGCGATACTGGTATGCGTATACGCTGCCGGGTTGATAAGAATCCCATGAAATGTGCCGTGTGCTTGCTGGATTTTTTCGACAATATCCCCTTCATGATTTGATTGGAAGGTCTCAATATGAAGTCCCAGTTTGCTTGCCTTTGCCTTCAGCCCGGCATTTATCTCATCAAGGGTTTGATGGCCGTATATATCCGGTTCACGCTTTCCAAGCATGTTGAGATTGGGTCCATGAATCACCAAGACTTTGCGATTGGCTGTATGTTCTCCCATGAGATTAATTCCTGGTAAAAGGTGGATGTTTGGATCAAATCGCTAGCTTCAACGTTCGAGCCGTTTATCAATTTTTTGCATGGCCTGCATGAACGCGGCGCGTTTTTCTTTCGCGTACGGATTATAGCGCTGCATGTCATAAAATAATTGCCAGGTATCATGCTCCACGACCTCCAGTATATGCAGCAGCCGTTTATAACCCTCGCTGTCGATATTGAGCCGGGCGGCGCCGAATTCAGATAAAGTTCTTCCGATATAATGGGTCAGCGCCAGACTGATGGCGATTTGCTCATCATGATCCTCCGGGGTTGATTCGATCAGGACCAATTCTTTTGAAGCCAGATAGGTTTTGATTTTTTGATATTGCTTTTTAGCGATTCTGATCGGGCTTAGAAAGATTTTCCGGTCCTTTAAAGAATCAGCCGCGCTGTCGGGTCCAAATATCGGATGGGTTGCCAGAATCGAGACCGTTTCAGGCAACGACTGTTTCATCCATTGGGTCGGGTAGACCTTTACCGAGCATACATCGACCACCAGGACATCCTTTTTTAAAAGCGGTCCGATTTCAATTAGAACCTCCTTGAACGTAGAAATCGGAACGCACAGAATAATGATCTTTTGCTGACAAACCGTTTTTAAAGATGCTGTACGGGCGCCGGTTTTTTTGATCTCGGCGGATTTATCGGTTCGATTAAAAACCAGAACCTCAAAATCCTCCGCCAGATACCGGGCTGCCAATTTCCCGAAGCGTCCGAAGCCAATGATACCGATCATAATACCTCTGCGATTTGGTCAAGGCCTTTTTTAAGATTTTCTTCCGAAACAGCAAATGATATGCGCATATGCTTTGCCATACCAAATGCCTCTCCCGGTACTACCGCCACACCGGCCTGTTTTAAAAGACGCGCGGCCAATATTTCCGACGTCTGATTGTCCTTTAAAACCGCAGATACGTCCGGGAAAAGATAAAATGCCCCCAGGGGTTTAATGCAGGGAAACAGCTTCGATACATGTTGAAAGGCCAGGTCTCTTTTTTGCTGAAGCTCGGACTGCCGTTCTGAAAGCAAATCGCCATCCAGCGACAGGGCGGCCATGGCGCCGTATTGGGCAAAGGTGCAAACATTGCCGCTCAGATGGCTCTGAATTTTAGACAGGGCCGCAATGATCAGGCCGGGGGCTGCGATGTACCCGATTCTGAAGCCGGTCATGCTGTAGCTTTTTGAAAAACTTCGCGTCACAATTACCCGATGACGGACGGCCTCGATGTCGAACACGCTCGCATATACGCTGCCATCATAAACAAATGTATCGTAGGCTTCATCTGCGACAACGAACAGGTCGTGATCATCGGCCAGCTGCGCGATTTTCTGCAGGTCGGTCATCGGGTAAACCGCCCCGCTGGGATTGTTGGGTGAGTTGATCAAAATCGCTTTCGTCCGTGGGGTAACGGCGGCCTCGATTGCTTCACAATTCAGCTGGTGATCTCTGGTGGCGACCGGCACCGGCCTGCCCCCGGCAAGCTTGACCTGCTCGATAAAACTCACCCAGAAAGGCATGGGAATAATGACCTCATCGGCAGGATCGCATATCACCTGGAAGATCATATACAATGCCTGCTTGGATCCATTCGTAATCAGGATATTATCGGTGTCGTAGCCGCTGAATTGCGCTGCCAGCCGGGTCCGGAGTTCGGAAAGACCGCTGACCGGGCTGTAGCGGGTCTTTTGGGCGTCCAGCGCCTTTTTTGTGGCGGCGATCACCGGGACCGGCGTATCAAATTCGGGCTCGCCCACGGCCAAATTGATAATCTCCCTGCCTTCCTGCCGCAATTGTTGTATTAGGGATGTAAAGGCAACCGTTTGTGATCCTTCAATGGACTCAATTTTATCAGACAGTTTCATTTTCTCTCATCTTCTGCTGTAGCGCGAGGTCAGCCACAACCAATGCGGCCATGCTTTCTACAATGGGTACGGCGCGAGGTACCACACAGGGATCATGGCGCCCTCTGGCTTCGAGAACGGTAGGGTTGCCCTCGAAATCAACAGTTTTTTGGGGCAGGCTGATGGTTGCCGGGGGCTTGAAAGCGACCCGAAAAATAATCGGCTCACCGTTGGATATGCCGCCCTGAATCCCACCGCTGTGATTTGTCCGGGTCCCTAAATGGGCCCCCTTTTTAACGAACACATCATTGTGCGCGGATCCGCGCATGCGCGGACCGGCAAAGCCCGAGCCGATTTCAAACCCTTTGGTCGCCGGAATCGACAGCATGGCCTGGGCCAGCAAAGCCTCGATCTTATCAAAAACAGGTTCGCCCAGCCCGGCAGGAATATGGCGGCACACACAGGTAATGATGCCGCCCACTGAGTCTCCTGCCTCTTGGGCTTCGACAATGGCAGCTTGCATTTTTTCAGCTGCCTGGAGGTCCGGACAGCGAACCGCCGATCGATCCACCTCCTGGCGACGAATGCTCGCAGGGTCAGGTGCCGGTGCTTCAATCGTGTAGACGGCGCTGACCCAGGCAACGATTTCAATACCGTAGCGTCCAGCTAAATATTTTTCGGCAATCGCACCTGCGGCAACCCGACCGACGGTCTCTCTGGCACTGGCGCGACCGCCGCCGCTTAAGGCCCGAATACCGTATTTCATCTGATAGGTATAATCCGCGTGCGAGGGTCGCGGCACCGAACGCGTGCGGTCATAATCGGCCGGGCGCTGATCCGTATTTTTCACCATCAGTGCGATCGGTGTGCCGAGCGTTTTGCCGTTTTGGACACCGGACAAGATAGAGACCCGGTCGGCCTCTTTTCTTGTGGTCGTCAATTTGCTCTGGGCCGGCCGCCGCCGATCCAGCTGGGGTTGGATATCGGTTTCGTCCAGGGGCATTTTGGGCGGACAGCCGTCAATCACGGCGCCGACGCCCTGACCGTGGGACTCACCAAAAGTGGTGACGCGAAATATGGTGCCAAATGAGCTGGACATGAGGATTACTCTCCTATTTTATCTTTTATCCTTTGAATTATGATCGCACTAATTTCAATAACCGGCACCTCATCGGTATGGATGGAAAAATCGCAGGCCCTATCATAATAAGGATTTCGCTTCAACAGCAGGTCTTCGATTTCTGCCATCCGCCCCTTGTCGGTCAGCGCCGGTCGCAAATCCCCGGTGTTTTTGTCCTGAAGCATTCTTTTCTGAATGGTTTCAGCGGTTGCACTTAGCCAGATAACCTTACCGCTGGCTTGCATTGCCGCAACATTATCTGCATCCAGCACCACCCCGCCGCCGGTGGCCACGACCTGCCGGTCCTCTGTGCAGATCTGCGCCAGGGTTGAACGCTCCATGCGGCGAAAAGCGCCCCAGCCTTCGGTGTCGATGATGTCTTTAATACTTTTCCCGTATTCATTGACCACCCGGGTATCGGAATCCACAAACGACCAACCAATGGTCATGGCAATTGATTGGCCGATGGTTGTTTTGCCGCTGCAACGGTATCCAATCAAAAAAAGATTCATGACTGATATAATCCCTCAAAAACCTGCCAGAAGGTCGGAAAGGATTTTTCCACACAACTTTCGTTTCGAATAGATACGCCCGGCACATTCAATCCCACGATGGCAAAGCTCATGGCGATGCGGTGATCATCATAGGTGTCAATGACGGCGCCTTTTGGTTTTCCGCCCCTGACCACCAGGGTGTTTGCGGTGCAGGCGGCTTCGATTCCCATTTTTTTAAGCTCGGTTACCGTGGCGGTTAAACGGTCGCTTTCCTTTGATTTAAGATGGGCGACATTTTTAATCACGGTTGTACCCCTGGCAAACGCCGCCACTACTGCCAGTGTCGGGACCTGATCCGGCATATCGGCCAGATCCGCCTCAATGGCACAAAGCGATCCTCCGGCAACACGGATGCCGTCTGATGTTTTGGAAACGCGGCATCCCATTTGCCGGAGCAAATCCACAAAGCGAATATCTCCCTGGACAGAATCGGCCGTTATACCCATCACCTTGATATCAGCACCGCCAATAGCAGCCGCTCCCCAGAAATAAGCCGCCTGGGAGCAATCCGCCTCCACCGCATATTCGCCGGCGCGGTAAATTTGTCCACCCGGGACGTTAAATCGCCGGTAGCCATCGCGTTCAAGGCAAAGGCCGAATGTTTTCATCAGATCGATGGTCAGATCCACATAGGGCCTGGATACCGGCCCGCCGGTAACGCGGATTTTGAGTCCTTTATCAATGCATGGTGCGATCATTAAAAGCGCGGATAGATACTGACTGCTTTTCTGACAATTAATATCCACCTGATCCTTGCGGATCGTTGCGCCGGTTATTTCGACCGGCGGGCAACCGTTGTCATCTAATGACCGCGCCTCAATGCCGATTTGCTGCAAGGCATCCAAAAGATCTTTTATCGGCCGCTTTTGCATGCGGTCGGTACCGGTCAGCGTATAGGTTCCTTCACCCAGCGCCGCCACCGCTGTTAACAACCGCATGGAGGTTCCGGAATTTCCAAGATAAATCGGTGCCACGCAAGCTTCCAGACGACCGCCTTTTCCATCAACGCGCACTTCAGCGCTGTTAACTTCAATTTGAATCCCCATCTGTCTGAGTGCTTCAGCTGTGAACCGGGTATCTTCACTCACAAGGGCGTTTTTAATGGCGCAGATCCCGTCCGATAAAGCAGCCGCAATCAACATGCGATGCGTGTAACTTTTTGATCCTGGCACGCTGATCCGGCAATCGTTTATTTTATGAGGTTTTATTTCTTTCATTTCCATAATCAGGTTTCAGGTGTCACGTGTTCAGGTGTCAGCATATGCATTGTCGATCCTGACACCTGAAACCCGCTTGCGCGACCTTATCCGCTACGGTGGGGTGAAGGCCCGATACCTAAAACTTATACATCCAGCGCTTTTAATACCGCTTGGTGCATGACATCCACCGGCGCCTTTTGGCCGGTCCAAAGTTCAAATTGTTGTGCTCCCTGAAACACAAACATGGCAACCCCGTTGATGGTGCGACACTGTTTGGCTTCAGCCGCCTCTAAAAGGCGGGTTTTGATCGGATTGTAGACGATGTCCATGACCACCATATCTTCTGATAAGTCCTCTTTCGGAATCGGGGTTGCATCGCTGTCCGGGTGCATCCCGACCGGCGTGGTATTGATCAGGACCTCATAGCGGTTCGGCTGCCAATCATTTAAGGGTGAAAATTCGGCATTCAGATCCCCCGCCAGGCGTTCTCCGCTTGCGCGTGAGCGGTTCAAAACAGTCACCTGCGCTCCGGCGGCCGCCAGGCCGAATCCAATAGCCCGGGCCGCCCCCCCGGCGCCGATGAGCGCCACCGATTTGTCCTGAATAGTCGTCCGGGTTCTCAACGCTTCAAGGGCACCCGGACAGTCGGTGTTGTATCCGATCAACCGGCCCTGTTTATTGACGATGGTGTTTACCGCCCCGATGCGTGCCGCCGTCGCATCGATTTCATCAAGGTATTCCATAACGGCAACTTTGTGGGGCAGGGTGACGCTGACACCTTTGAAATTCAAAGCCCTGATGCCTTTTATGGCCGAACCCGGATCAGTGACCCTGAAGGCCAAATAAACTGCGTTGGTGCCGATGGCCGCAAAGGCCCGGTTGTGCATCGCCGGGCTGAGGCTGTGTGCCACCGGATTTCCGATCAGGCCAAAAAGGGATGTATTTACATCGACCATTTTTGTGTTCAGCTTTCTCCCGGTTCACCCGTGCGCTGGACATTCCGGCCTTCAGTGATAATGGCACCAAAAATATTACGCAGCCCGTTGTCGCTCACGGGGCCGTTGTTTTTCTCCAGCAGGCGGTTCATAATTTCTTTTTCGCGATCGCTGTCTGTAATCTGAATGCCGCTCTGTTTTTTGAAATCGCCGACCTGTTTTGCCAGAGACATTCTTTGGTTGATTAATTCCATAATTTTTTCGTCAATCTCATCGATGGCCCGGCGCAGCAGGCCGATATCGGTGTTCAGATCTCTTCGTTTGTCCGGGAATGATTTATCCATGGATGGCATCCTCGAGTTCCTCGAAGGTAATTTTTTGCACTATGGCAGAGCCGATTCCATCGAGCAGAACAAAATGGATGTAGTTGCCCTCTCTCTTTTTATCCTTTCCGATGGCATTGACGACAGCTTTGGATTCCAATCCAAAATAGGTTGGAAGTTTTAAATTATTCAGCAAGGCCCGGAGCCGTTTGTTCTCGTCTGCTGTCAACATGCCCTTCTTGACCGAAATCGCCGCCGCAATCGCCATGCCGCGGCTGACGGCCTCACCATGCGAAATTCCGGCAACTTTTTCAATCGCATGTCCGAAGGTGTGGCCGAAGTTAAGTTTGCGGCGCTCACCTTTTTCGGTTTCATCGCGGCTGACAACAGCTGACTTGAGGGTCACCGATGCGAGGACCAGCTTTTCGATCGTCTGGCTATCCAAAGCCAAAACGTCTGTATAATTCTGCTCAAGATAAGCAAATAGATCGACATCCGCAATGGCGGCATGTTTGACGATTTCGGCCAGGCCGCATGCGATTTCCTTCTGCGGCAGCGTTTTCAATACTTCCGGATCACAGATGACAAATTCAGGCTGATGAAACAACCCGACTATATTTTTGTACCCTTGGAAATTAACACCGTTTTTTCCACCGACACTGGCATCCACCTGAGACAGCAGGGTGGTGGCGACAAAACCAAATCGGACCCCGCGCAGAAACGTTGACGCCACAAATCCGGCAATATCGCACACGATACCGCCGCCGATACCGACGATAAACGCTGATCGGTCTGCATCGATTGATAATAGCTGCGCATAAATTTGCTGAACGGTGTCCAGGGTTTTGATTTCTTCGCCGGTTGCGATGGTGATCACCCCGGCGGCCATTGCATCCAGCGGGTATAATTTGCCGACATTAACATCCGTAATGATGATCGGCCTGGCCACCGGAATGTATTGCTGCAGGTTCTCCAGGCGCTCGCCGATCAGGATGCGAGACGGGCCTGAATCTGCGTTGATGGTAATTGTTTCCATAAATATTCAGTATTCAATTTTGTTAGCATGCCAGTTGATATTTTTTAGGATCCGTTTGCCGAATTTTTTCATGTGCCCACAGCAGCAATTGTTCGGTCGTCTCCCATGAAATGCATTCATCCGTGATGGAAACACCGTATTTCAGAGACGCGGCGTCTCCGGAAAATGTCTGGTTGCCCTCATACAGGTTGCTTTCGAGCATCAAGCCCACTAAGGCTTCATTATCGGCCAGATACTGACCAATAACGTTTTTCCAGACCACGGCCTGCCCCTGAAATTTCTTCATCGAATTGGCATGCGAGCAGTCTACCATGATCGCTTCCGGCAAGTTTTTTTCGATCAGCTTCAGACGCGCTTCTTCCAGACTAATGGGGTCGTAATTGGGTCTTTTGCCGCCCCGCAATACGATATGCACCCAGGGGTTACCGTTGGTTTTAACCACACAGGTTTTGCCGTCCTGGTCGATTCCCAGAAAACTCTGCGGGGCGCGTGCGGCCGTGAGTGCGTTGATGGCGGATGACAGATTGCCGTCCGTGCTGTTTTTGAATCCCACCGGCATGGATAAACCGCTGGCCAATTCACGATGGGTCTGGGACTCGGTGGTGCGGGCTCCGATGGCCGACCAGCTAACCAAATCGGCGACATACTGAGCGGTGATCGTATCCAGCATCTCGGTGGCGGCGGCCAGCCCCATTTCATTAATCTGCGTTAACAGGCCGCGGGCTTTGCGCAAGCCGGCCGTCATGTCGCAGGTGCCGTCCAGATCGGGATCATTTATCATTCCTTTCCACCCTACGGTGGTGCGGGGTTTTTCAAAATAGACCCGCATGACGACGAAAAGGGTCGCCGCGACCTGTTTGCGCAGCGTGTTCAGTCGGGTTGCATATTCGATGGCCGCCTTTTCATCATGGATGGAACACGGCCCCACAATCACCAGCAGGCGGCGGTCCTCCTTGCGCAGGATGGCCTCGATGCTTGCCCTTCCCGAAACAACCGTTTCTTTGGCCCCGGCGCTGACCGGAATTTCCTTTTTTAAGACAGCCGGCGCCGTAAGCGGTTGATATCCCTTAATTCGCAGATCGTCAGTCGATTTCATTATCAGGCTCCTTCGATTTACCGTCTTTTTGTTTTTTTGCTTAAAAAAAGCCGTGAATTTTTTCACGGCCTTTAAAAACAAAAAGCCGCGAGCTTCAGTCTGCCCGCGGCTGATTACTTTATTTATTTGTGTTTGCTAAATCAGCATACGCCAGGCAGACCGGTAGCGTAAAAGAAATACCGGAAATAAAAATAGGTTCTGCCTGTAAATAAAAACATGAATTGAGAGTCCTTTTGCCGCTTAAATATTTCAAAATCTAATATATCAATAAAAAATGGGTGTCAAGGATTTTATCAACAACCGCCATCGGATCTGTTTACAAATACGTTATCTTGAAGCGCAATAATCCAAGCAGTTCTATTATGCACGGTGAGCTTTCCTTAGAAGTGGTTTCAAAACGTCAGATTGCGTTCGAGAGCAAGGCGCAGGCCGATGAAAAAGCGCAGCATACATGTGAGTATGTGAGCATTTTAAAGAGGTCTGCAACGCAGCTATCGGACGCTAGATGGTGTTTTGAAACCACTTCTAACGCAGATGGCGAATAAACTCTCCCACCGAAGCAACTCCCTTTTGTTCCATTACCCGTATGGTCTGGGAACCGATAACGGCAATATCCGCTTTGCCCTTCAGGAAATCGATATCGGATTTTTCCTTGATTCCGAAGCCAAGCGCCAGGGGAAGGGATGTGCTCTTGCGGCACCTCTGCAGATATCCTGCCAATTCTACAGAAAAGTCCGTGGCTTCACCGGTGACGCCTTTTCGGGCCACGCAGTAAATAAAACCGCTGCCGGAAGCGGCGATGGTTCGCATGCGATCCGGAGAGGTTGTCGGTGAAAAGATGAGGATGGGGGCAAGTGTGTGTGCATGCATGGCATCCAGATAGGCGCGCCCTTCCTCCGGAGGCAGATCCGGTATGATGGCCCCTCGCAGGCCGCCATGCGACATGGCCGTTACAAAGCGGTCTACGCCGTATCTGAAAGGAATGTTGTAATAACTCATCAGGAGAAAAGGGATATCGAAGTTACGGGCCGCTGTTTCGGCCAGATTGAGACATTCTTTTACGGTCACCCCGGCCTGCAAGGCCTTCTGATTGGCGTGAACGATAACAGGACCATCTGCAGTCGGTTCGGAAAAAGGAATCTGCAGCTCCATCAGATCAACCCCGGACGCCACCATGACTTCGATGAGCCTTAAGCTGTCGCCAAAAGACGGGTAGCCCAGGACGATATGGGTCATCAGGAGAATTTCTTTCTCATTGAGTTTTTTTCTAAGATACGACTCGAGCACCATATTCCTCCGCTTTGTCTCCTATGAATTTACGCCATTGCGAATCAGAAAATGCATCGGCCACCGTGAATATGTCTTTATCGCCCCTGCCCGACTGGTTGATCAGGACGATATCATTTTGCTCTAGGTCCGGGGCTTCTTTAAATGCCTGGGCAAAGGCATGGGATGACTCCAGAGCCGGTATGAGTCCTTCTTTTTTCAGGGTCAGCGAGAAGGCGTTCAACACCTCCCGGTCGGTTGCAGCCTCGAAGCGCACCTTTTCCTCTTCCTTGAGTGCGGCCAGGATCGGCGATACACCGACATAATCCAATCCTGCCGCCACGCTGTGAGTTTCTTTCATCTGCCCCTCGCTGTTTTGTAGAAAATAGGTCTTGTACCCCTGGGCGACTCCCGGGGTCCCTTCTCGAGAAGCCAAACGGGTTGCATGTCGGCCTGTTTCCAGGCCTTTGCCGCCCGCCTCTACGCCGACCAGCTCTACCGGATCATCAAAAAAGCCGCTGAAAATGCCCAGCGCATTGGAGCCGCCCCCCACACACGCATAAATGCGGGTGGGAAGTCTCTTGGCACGGTCCATAATTTGCCGGCGGGCCTCCAGGCCGATAATGGATTGAAAATAGGAAACCATTTCGGGGAAAGGGTGCGCGCCGCATGCGGTCCCAAGGACATAGTGGGTATCATCCATGTGGGTTGCCCAGTCGCGCAGGGCGGCATTAATGGCGTCTTTGAGTACTTTGGTGCCCTCGCGAACCGGAATCACCCGGGCGCCGAGGCGTTCCATCCAGAAGACATTGGGCCTTTGTCTGGCAATGTCCACCTCTCCCATGTAAATCGTACAGCTGAACCCGAATTTGGCGGCCATGGTGGCCGTGGCCACCCCGTGTTGTCCGGCGCCGGTCTCGGCAATGACGCGATTTTTTCCCATCCGCTTTACCAGCAACCCCTGGCCCATGACATTATTGGCCTTGTGGGCGCCGGTGTGATTGAGATCTTCCCGCTTGATATAGATCTGTGGCCCTCCGAAATGCGTTGTCAGGTTTTGAGCAAACGTGAGGGGCGTGGGGCGACAGGAGTAGGTGGACATCAGATCTTCATATTCTTTCCAGAAATCAGGATCAGCCTTGGCGCCTTCAAACGCCGCCACCAGCTGCTCGAAAGTCGAAACGAGGATCTCAGGGATGTAAGCGCCTCCGAACTTGCCGTAATAGCGTCTTTTAAGCATTGATCAATTCTCTCTTCCATTTTTTTGTTCTGAAAACATTCCCTGCCGGACGTTTTCCATCAGATCTCTGATAAGGGTGGGGCTCTTTTTGCCGGGACGCACTTCCACTCCGCTGTTTACATCAACTGCATAGGGCCGGACGGAGCGAATGGCGGCAACAATATTTGCAGGCGCGAGCCCGCCCGATAGGATAATGGGTGACCCCTGTTTTTTGATCTGGATTGCCAGTTGCCAGTCAAAGGTTTTCCCGGTACCGCCGGCCTTTTCCTTTGTATAGGTATCCAGGAGCAGGGCGCGGACTTTTCCGTGATAGGGCTGCCCGGCTTGCAGGCTGGATTCATCCTTTATCCGTAATGCCTTGATCGTGTGAGGCATCAATTCATCACATAGCGCAGGAGATTCATCGCCGTGGAGCTGAACCAGATCAAGGCCGCAGTCGTTTATCACCTTCCGAATGGAAGCCGGCGCTTCATTGACAAAGACGCCCACCGTTTTTACAAAGGGTGGCAGGGCACGAATGATCTCACGCGCTGTTTGCGGTGCAATCCGCCTGGGGCTGGGGGCGAAGATAAAACCCAGGGCATCGGCCCCCAGCCTGACCGCGGTGCAGGCATCCGTTAAATTGGTGATGCCACATATTTTTACGTTTACCTCATGCATTTGATCGTTCGCCGGCGATGACGATTTCTCTTGTTATTTTCGCCGGATCCTTGCTTCTCATCAAAGCCGAACCGACCAGGACGGCCTGAATGCCGGTTGTTTGCAATGCACGGATATCGCTTTTTGCGGTTATCCCGCTTTCACTCACAAGAATGCAGCTATTCGGTACCAGCGGTGCCAGCTTAAAAGTGGTATCAATATCGACATTAAAACTGTCCAGGTCACGATTGTTGATACCGATGATCTCAGCGCCACTGGTAACGGCTTTTTCAAGGTCATCCTTGCTATGAACCTCGGTCAGAGGCGCCATGCCCAGTTCGCGGCACAAATCGATGTACTCTGTTAATTGCTGTTGCGACAGGAGCCGCGCGATCAGAAGGACCGCATCGGCGCCATATAAAAAGGATTGCCGAACCTGAACCGCATCGATGATAAAATCCTTTCGCAGGATGGGCAAAGAGATCGCCTTTTTCAGGCGCGGGAGATGTTCCAGGTCACCCTGGAAAAATCGCTGATCCGTAAGCAGAGAGATCGCCGCCGCTCCGGCATCTTCATAGATGCGACCGATAGAGATGGGGTCGGTCAGGGGGCGGATAAGCCCGGCTGAAGGCGAGGCAAACTTGATCTCAGCGATCAGGCGGATCTTTTGCGGCATGGATATGGCCCCCTTGAAATCTCTCAGGGGCTGTCGTCTCTTATCCCTGCTGAATGGTGTGGACCTTTTCAGCCTGGCCACTTCATTTTTTTTCTCGGCCAGTATTTTTATAAGTTGATGATGCAACCGAATGTCCTCATGGTCAGCCGCGCACAAAAGGCTGGCACTGCCGTGTAAATTCAATCAATTGATCGAGCTTATGGCGGGCTTTGCCGGAATCTATGGAAGCCGCTGCCATTTGGATGCCGTCTTTAAAATTGTCACAAAGTCCTGAAGCGATAAAGGCGGCCGATGCATTCAGCAAAACCATATCTCTTTTGGGACCCTTTTCACCATCCAGAATCTGCCGGATAATTTTTGCATTTTCCTTGGCGTCGCCACCAACAATATCCGCCAGGTCCGCTCTTTTGAAATCATATTCTTCCGGCGTCATCTGAAATGTGCTCACATCATCGTTTTCCAGATGGGAAACCTTGGTCGGGCCGCAGATGCTGATTTCGTCAAATGTTCCTTCACCGCAGACCACAAATGCCTCTTTGGTTCCCAATCGTTTCAGGACCAGCGCGATCTTTTCCGTCAGGCTTTGCTCATATACGCCCAGCACCTGAACGGAAGCACCGGCCGGATTTGTCACGGGGCCAAGGAGATTAAAAATGCTGCGGATACCGATCTCCTGTCTGGGTCCGGCCGCATGTTTCATTGCGCCGTGAAAGATAGGGGCGTAGAGAAATCCGATGCCGATCTCATTGATGCACTTCTCCACATCGGTACTGGTGATATCCAGATTTACGCCGAGGTTTTCCAGCACATCCGCGCTTCCGCACAGGCTGGAGACGGCACGATTGCCATGCTTGGCTACCTTTATGCCGCCGCCCGCAGCAACAAATGAAGTTGTGGTGGATACATTAAACGTCCGGGTGCCATCACCACCGGTACCCACAATATCGAGGATCGTCTCATCATCGATATTGATCTCATCGCGGTCAATGTTGATCAGATGATTATTGACGTTTATTTTTGTGGCTTTGGCCCGCATGGCTCTGGCAGCGCCTGTAATCTCATCAACGGTCTCGCCTTTTAATCTCAAGGCCGTGATGAATGCTCCGATCTGGGCCGGTGTGGCGGCTCCGGTCATGATCTCTCCCATGGCCTTTTCCATCTCGGCCTCTGTGAGATCCTCGCCTCTAACGACTTTTGAAATAAATTCTTTAATCATGGTATGTTCCTCCCTTTATTGAAAAATTTTTTAAAATATTTATTCCTGTTTTCGTTAAAATAGATTCGGGGTGAAACTGAACACCCTCCACCGGGTATTTCCGGTGCCGCAAGCCCATGATCTCTCCTTGAGCTGTCCAGGCAGTGATCTCAAGACAATCGGGCACCGTGTCTTTCTGCACGATCAGAGAGTGGTAACGCACGGCCTCAAACGGATTGGTCAGGTCTTTAAAGATGTTGCGACCGTCGTGAAAAATCATGGAGGTCTTGCCGTGCATAATACGATCAGCCCCTACCACCTTTGCGCCATAAGATGCGGCGATGGCCTGATGTCCGAGACATACGCCCAGAATGGGAATCCTTGGCCCCAGGTGATCGATGGCCTCAATGGAAACCCCTGAACTGGCGGGTGTGCCCGGTCCGGGCGAGATCACGATGGCTGACGGGTGCAGCGCCTCGATGCGCTGCGTATCGATGCGGTCGTTTCGAAAGACTTTTACCTCGTGATCCAGCTGTTCCAGTATTTGGACCAGGTTGTAAGTAAAGGAGTCATAGTTATCAATTAACAGCATCATATTCTTTTACCTTTTCGATGGCCTTAAACATTGCACCGGCCTTTTTTAATGTTTCCTCATACTCATTTTCAGGAGACGAGTCGGCAACAATGCCGGCGCCCACCTGAACAGACAGGTGATCTTTGCAGATGGTAATGGTGCGGATGGTGATGCAAAAATCCATGTTGCCGTTGAACCCGAAATACCCGACCGCCCCGGCGTAAGGTCCCCGCGGATGGGGTTCCAATTCACTGATAATTTGCATTGCACGGATCTTGGGGGCACCACTGACGGTCCCGGCCGGAAATGCGGACATAAACAGCTCAAAACAGTCCGCGCTCGATTTCAAGATTCCCTCTACCCGGGAGACGATATGCATCACGTGTGAATAGCGCTCAATTTCCATAAGCCGCGGCACCGTCACAGAACCGGGGGCCGCCACCTTGCCGACATCGTTTCTTCCCAGATCAACCAGCATGATATGTTCGGCGCGTTCTTTGGGATCGGTCATAAGGTCTTTTTCCAATGCCTGATCCTCATCGGGTGTTGCCCCTCTGGGACGGGTACCGGCAATGGGGCGAAGTTCGATCTTTCCGTCCGTCAGCCGCACCAGTATTTCCGGGGAGGCACCGATCAGTTTGATATCGCCGAAATTGAGGTAGAACATATACGGCGAAGGATTCACGCTTCTGAGGCTCCGGTAGAGGGCAAAGTCTTCACCGGATACCGCCCCCGAGAATTTTTGGGAAAGGACGATCTGAATGGCTTCACCGGCAACGATGTAATCCTTGGCTTTGCGGACGGCATCCTCAAAGCCGGCTTTTGAGAAATTCGGTTCAAGATCAGAGAGCGTTAAAAAACCGTTTTTTGAAACCGACGGTAAGGGATTTTGCAGCTTTGCGGTTGTCTGCGCAACCTCCCGGCATGCCCGGTCGTAAGCTGTTTTCAGATCTGCATCTTTGCTGAGATGGGCGAAGGCCACCACTTTTATCACATGGGTGAAATGATCGAAGATAATCAAAAGACGGCAAGCGATGAAAACGGCTTCCGGATGCATTCGGTTCGCGGGTAAAATATTGGGAAGCGGTTCCCACTTTCTGAC
>JASFGZ010000045.1:0-16004 GCA_050123495.1 Desulfobacterales bacterium | reverse complement strand
AGGCTCGCCAATGATGTGCGCAACCGTCTTGCGGGGGTTGAGGGAAGAGAAAGGGTCCTGGAAGATGATCTGCATCTTTTCGCGTAATGCCTGCATCTTATTCTTATCATAGGAGAGAATGCTTTCGCCTTCGAAATAGATTTCACCGGAAGTGGGCTCTTCCAGACGCAGGATTGCTCGGCCGAATGTCGTCTTACCGCAGCCGGATTCTCCCACCAGTCCCACGGTTTCGCCCTCATCGATGGTCAGACTGACGCCGTCAACGGCTTTAACCGCGGCGATTTCCTTGAGAAAAACGCCGCCTTTGATGGGGAAGTATTTAACGATATTTTTGGCTTCAAGCAGGACTTTAGGCATATTTCAAACACCTTACCAAGTGATTGTCCCCGACTTGATACATTTCGGGTTCCACACGACGGCAGTCGTTAAAGACATCCGGGCAGCGGTCGTTGTACAGGCAACCCGGGGGCAAATTCAACAGAGAGGGCACCACGCCGGAAATCGTTTTAAGCCGGTCCCCCTTGCTTTCCCGGCCCAGTACGGGGATCGATTGAAGAAGTCCCACTGTGTAGGGATTTTTCGGGTTGGCATAAAGCGTTTTCACGTCCGTGTATTCCATCACCTTGCCGGCATACATCACCGCCACATTCTGGGCCATTTCGGCAATGACACCCAAATCATGGGTGATAAACAGGATGGATGCACCGGTTTCCGTTTTGAGTTTGTTCATCAAATCCAGAATCTGGGCCTGGATGGTGACATCCAGGGCGGTGGTGGGTTCATCGGCGATCATCAACTTCGGGTTGCAGGCCAGGGCCATGGCGATCATCACGCGCTGTCGCATCCCGCCGCTCATCTGATGCGGATATTCGGATAGCCGCGTTTCAACTGCCGGGATGCCCACCAGGTGAAACATTTCGATCACGCGTTCACGGGTTGCGCTGCGGGACAGTCCCTGGTGCAGTCGGATGACTTCTGCGACTTGGTCGCCCACCGGAAAAACCGGGTTAAGTGATGTCATCGGTTCCTGGAAAATCATCGAAATTTGATTGCCCCGAATTTTGCGCATCTGATATTCGGAGAGATCCAGCAGTTTTTTGCCGTCGAATAAGATCTCTCCGCTCTCAATTTTCCCCGGTGGATCCGGTATGAGCCGAATAATGGAATGGGCGGTGACACTTTTGCCGCAGCCGGATTCTCCCACCAATCCCAAGGTTTCACCGGACTTGATCGTCAAGTTGACATTGTCAACGGCTTTGGCCACAAACCGGCGAACATAGAAATAGGTTCGCAAGTTTTTTATTTCCAGCAGGTTATGGTTTTGCATAAAATGTAGTCTTAATCCCTGAGTCTGGGGTCCAGGGCGTCTCTGAGACCGTCACCCAGGAGGTTGAAACCCAGGACTGCAAACAGAATGGCCAATCCCGGAAAAGTCATTACCCATGAGGCCCGCAGGATCAACGCGCGGCTCTTGGCAATCATGGCGCCCCATTCCGGTGTGGGTGGTTGGGCGCCCAATCCCAGAAAACTCAAGGCGGCCATATCCAGGATGGCCGATGCAAATCCCAGGGTGGTCTGGACGATCAATGGGCCTAGGCAGTTGGGTAAAATGGCAATAAAAATAATGCGAAAATCACGGGCACCAATGGCGCGAGCGGCACTGACATAGTCCTTCTCACATTCCTCCAGCACACTGCCGCGCACAATGCGTGCAAAACGCGGCACATAGGTGATGGCGATGGCAATCATGGCGTTTTGGAGACTGGGCCCCAGGTAAGCCACGACCACGATTGCAAGCAGAATGTATGGGAAAGCCAGGATAATATCCATAATACGCATGATGATGCTGTCCGTGAACCCTTTGTAATAGCCGGAGATACATCCCAGCAGGATGCCGCAGCAAAATGCAAGGCCGACGCTGATGACCGCCACAACCAATGAAACGCGCGCGCCGTAAATCAGGCGCGAAAGGATATCCCGACCCAGGTCATCGGTGCCCAGAATATTTTTCCAGGTGCCGGTGGCATGCCACACCGGGGGTTTGAGCTGATCGTAAAGGGAGTTTTCAATCGGGTTATGAGGGGTCAGATAAGGGGCCAAAATGGCACTCAGGATAAAAATCGTTATGATCACGAGACCCAGCACGGCGGTTTTGTTGCGCCACAGCTGACTGATCTGGTCAAAAAACGGGTGCCGGTCTTCCGGACTTTTTTTGGGCTTTTCGGTTTTCATTTCACACTGATTCTGGGGTTAATAATGGCATACATTACATCCACGCACAGGTTGATGATGACAAAGATCGTGGCAATGAACAGCGTGCCGCTGCGGATGACCATGTAGTCGCGTTGCATCACGGCGTCATACATCCATTTGCCCACCCCGGGCCAGGCAAAGATGGTCTCCGTCAGAATCGCCCCACCCAGGAGTACGCCGAACGAAAGGCCGATGGTGGTGACCACCGGAATCAACGCATTGCGCAGGGCATGCTTGTAAATGACGATAAACTGTGAAAGCCCCTTGGCTTTAGCGGTTTTGATATAATCCTGGCGCAGCACCTCCAGCATCGAAGAGCGGGTCATGCGGGCAACGATCGCCGTCGGAATCGTACTCAGGGTAACCGCCGGCATGATAATGTGCCAGAGCGCATCCCGAAATGCTGCCCAGTTTCGGGTCAGCAACGCATCCAGGATATAGAAGTTGGTGATGACCTCAAGATCGATACCGACACTCAATCTGGAGGACATGGGCAGCCAGCCCAGATTTAAGGCAAATATGAGCATGAATACCAGCCCCAGCCAGAAAATGGGCATACTGACCCCTGCCAGGGCCCCGAGCATACTGACGTAATCAAATATGGAGTATTGTTTGGTGGCTGAGATAATGCCGAGGATCATGCCGGCAATACAACTGATGAACATGGCCACAATGGAGAGCTCGATGGTGGCCGGAAAGCGCTGCTTGATCTCGATCCAGACTTGTTGCCGCGTCCAGATGGTTTCTCCCAGATCGCCCTTCATCAATTGTTTGAGGAACAATACGTATTGGACATGCAGGGGCTTGTTGAGACCCAGATGCTCTCGTATTTGCTGCAACGCTTCTTCCGAGGCGCGCTCCCCCATCAGCAGCTCCGCCGGATCCCCCGGCGTAAAGTGCAGCATGAGAAACACGAGGATGGATACGCCCAGCAGGGTGGGGATCAATACGAATATTCTGCGGATGATATAAGCCAGCATTGTTAGTTTTTCTAATATCCTTTTTTAATTAGGGTTGGCGCAATGATCGTTTAGTGCCGGTTTTAATGCATGTCTAAATGGCATTTACCTGCTGAGTTTAATTCTCTATACCAAATAATACCGGCTGTAAATAAAAAAGGGAAAGAGGATGTTCCTCTTTCCCTTTTTTCAGTTCGCGGGACCATAAAGTTTACTTCAGCCAAACATTTTTGAACCGTTGTGAATTCGTTGGGTGCTGCTTGAAGTCCATAACTTCATTTCTTACCGGTGTGATGACTGTGGAGTGTGCTACACTGATCACCGGGACTTCATCAAAGATGAGCTTCAGGGCTTTTTTGTAGATCTCGGCCCGCTTGTTCTGATCGACAGTCTGTCTTCCCTGCAGCATCAGCTTGTGGTATTGTTCGTTGTGCCACTGGGTTCTGATGGATGACGATGCCAGACCATCGAAGAGGACCGCCAGAAAGTTGTCCGGATCACCGTTGTCGCCGGTCCAGCCCAGCTGAAACAGATCCATATCTTCCGGCTGTTCGCGCTGGCGCTTCAGATAGGTGCCCCACTCATAGCTGACCACCCTGGATTTGATGCCGATTTTGGCGAGATCGCCCGACATGGCCACCCCGATTTTCAATCCATCCGGGTTGTAGGGTCTGGGAACCGGCATGGACCACAGGGTAATTTCCGGCAATCCCTTGCCTTCCGGGAATCCGGCTTTGGCCAGTTCGGCTTTGGCGAGTTCCACGTCGTATTTAAAACCCGGCACTTCCGTGTTGTAACCCCACATGGTGGGCGGAATCGGGTTTTTGGCGACCTGTCCCATGCCCCGGTAAAGGTTATCCACGATGGCCTTGCGGTTGATAGCATGCGCAATCGCTTTGCGCAGATGGAGGTTGCTCTTCCAGGGCTCCTTGGTGTGGTTGAAAGAAAGGTAGCCGATATTCATGCCCGGCTGAGAAATGAGTTTGATATTTGGATCCTTTCTTGCTAGTTCAACATCAGCCGGATTGGGAAACTGGCATGCATGGATGCTGCCGGCTTTCAGTTCCAAAAAGCGCACCGAATTTTCGGGAATGGAACGGAAGACCACCTTGTCCAGATAGGGGCCGGCGGATTTATCCCAATAGTCTTTGTTTTTTTCAAGGATGATGCGATCGTCCTTGACCCAGCTGACGAATGTAAACGGACCGGTCCCCACTGGGTTGCGCAAAAATTCTTTGGGATTTTTCAAAAAAGCCGTCGGGCTGATGATGTTGGCAAAGTCCATGCCCATGTTGGCCAGAAACGGTGCTTCGACTCTTTTGAGCTTGAAAACAACCGTATACTCGCCCGTGGCCTCGATAGCGCCGATGGTATCATCCATTTCCATGGATACCCAGTACTCGGGTGTACGATCCTGAGCCGGCATATCCCAAGCCTTGCCGTGAAATTTGACGTTGCGGTCTTTCATCATGCGGCCGATGGAAAAAACCACCGCGTCGGCATTGAAGGCTGTGCCGTCGTGGAACTTGACGCCCTTTCGCAGCTGAAAGGTATAGGTTTTGCCGTCGTCAGTGATCTTCCAGGATTCGGCCAGGCCCGGTTCCAGGTCGGTGGATTCATCCTTATAGGCAACCAGCGCTTCATATATGTTGTCACATACCTGAAAGGAGTTGCCGTCGGTTTCATAGGCCGCATCCAGCCCGACACTGTCGCCACCGCGACCCCAGATCAATGTGCCCCCAGATTTGGGCGCCGCCAGGGCGGTGCCGGCGCATAAGAAAATAAATAAAGTTAATACTACACCGATTTTTTTTAACATACGTCAGTCCTCCTTTTTGTGGGTTAACATGTTTCTGAAAATACACCTCTTACCAAAGGATTTTTCTCGACGATAATTAGACCCAATTTGAATGTAAACAGGTCAATAGACAGATTTCACCTCATCCTTTATAGAACCGATACGCTCTTGAGGTCAAGTGTAAAAAGCGATTTGATAGTTTACTATAAATATGGGTTTCTGCTTGTGTGGCCTTTTATTAAAGTGGATTATGATGCGGGCTTAGTGTGCAGATTGAATCAAATCCGATTTTCTTCGTCAGTATAACCGGCCACTTGTGCTTCGCTATCCAACCGGATGATTCGTAGGATTTCAAAAAGTCGAAATAGGCTATGAACACAGCTCTTGACCACAACAGTGCAATTTTGGTACATCACATCTTGCTGCTTGTCTTTCTTGCAGCGGAAGAATGCTATCGTGTCTATCTCGTGGTATCTTTAAAGATTGTCAAACCTGCTGACATGGATGCGGGTTTTAGAAAGAACAATTTGTTAGAGACCAAGAAGCTAAAGTCATCGGGCTTGGAAATTCCCGAAAGGAGGCAAGAACCATGCGGTACTTAGCCGTCTTTATTTCTCTTCTATTTTTAGTACTGGCACTGGCAGGCGCCGGGTTATCCAGCGATCAAACCACAACCGCCCAATCTGCGGTTGCATCGCCTTCCGCTGTTGCGAATGAGACCGAACGCGTTTATCCGATAGCGCCGGGGGTGTGGTATCCGGGGCAGCCGATGCCCGAAAAGCCCATGCGCTATTATCGCGTCAGATGCTGGCCCGGCTGTCATAGCGGCAGTGATTACGGCAAATATCCGAGCAAATCTCTGAATATGAAGCCGATCCACCAGACCTCGGCGCTTCGGGCGCATTAAAACGGTGTTGAGTGTGTGAAAGAAAAAAGCGCTACGTAGACACCGTTTTAATTGGACTTAAATTGAGCGTTTCAAATTAGGTTAGGGAAAACAGGCGACCCAATGATCGCTTTTCACTTCTCTAAGCCCGGGTTCATCAATGCTGCATGCGGGCCTGGCTGCGTGGCACCGGGGGTGAAACCGGCAGCCGGGTGGTGGGTTAATCGGGCTGGGTATTTCACCTTTCGGGATGGGCTGGGTTCTGCGATATTTTGGGTCCGGTACGGGTACAGCCGCGAGCAGAGTGGCTGTATAAGGGTGAATCGGATTATTAAAAACCTCTTCTAAGGAGCCCATCTCAACTATCTGCCCCAGATACATAATCGCCACGCGATCACAGATGTATTTGCACGTGGCCAGATCGTGGGTGATATACAGATAGGTGAGATCAAATTCTTGTTTCAGCTGTGCCATCAATTCCAGGATAAGCGCCCGGACGGATACATCCGCCATGGCAATGGGCTCATCCGCCACGACAAATTCGGGGTTTGTTACCAGAGCCCTGGCGATCACAACGCGCTGGCGCTGACCGCCGGAAAGCTGATGCGGATATTTTTTGTATAAAAATTCCGCCGGCTCCAAACCCACTTTTTCCATAATTCGCAGGCAAATTTCTTTTCGTTTGAGCTTACTGTTTTTGTTATGGATCACCAACGGATGCTCGATCGCTTTTCCGATAGACATTCTGGGGCTCAATGATGCATACGGATCTTGAAAGACAATCTGCATTTTTTCCCTTATTTTTTCCATATCTTTTTTCGTGCGGGCAAATATAGACGTTCCTTTATAGAGAATGTCGCCCGAGGTGGGCTCGAGAAGCCGCAGAATAAGCCGACCGGTCGTTGTTTTGCCGCAACCGCTTTCACCCACCAATCCCAAAACCTCACCCTTTATAATGGAAAAAGATACGCCATCGACAGCTCTGACAAAACCTTTTTGCTTGGAAAAAATTCTATCCATCAATCCTTTTTGCAGCGCAAAATACTTTACTAAATTTTGGACGGATATTAAATCTTCCACTTTTTCTCACCTGTAAAGCCAGCACGAAACCAGATGGCCGTCTTGTTTTGTGATCAGCGGCTTTTTCTCTCTGCAAATATCCATGGCCTGCGGGCAACGCGGATGGAAGACGCAACCCGGTGGCGGATTGACAAGGTCCGGGGGACTTCCCGGCATGGTCTCCAGTTTTGGCTGGTCCAGCTTGATGTTGGGAATGGAGGCCAATAGACCCTGGGTATAGGGATGAAGCGGGTTTTCAAAAAGCAAACCCGCCGGCGCCACTTCTGCCATATTGCCGCCATACATCACCGTGATTCGATCAGCCAGCTGGGCGACATTTCCGAGGTTATGGGTAATTAAAATGATGGTTAAATTAAACTTTTTTCCCAGATCAGCCAAAAGGTCGAGGAACTGGGCTTCGACGATGACATCCAGAGCGGTGGTCGGCTCGTCGGCGATGAGCAGGTCCGGGTTTAAAATCAGTCCTAATCCGATCATAATCCGTTGGCGCATCCCGCCGGAGAGTTGATGCGGATATTCATAGAGACGGTCCGGGGAGATGCCCAGACTTTCCAGCATCCGTTCCGCCCGGCTGAATGCTTCTCTTTTATTCAGCCCCTTTTCATGCGTAAAAAGAGTCTCCATAAAATGCTGGTCGATGCGGTAAAGGGGATTTAAAGAGGTCAGCGGATCCTGAAAAATCATGGCGATTTTATTGCCGCGCAGCGCCAGAATCTGTTTTTCGTTCATTTGGACAATATCCTGGCCATGATAAAGAATTTGTCCATTTACAATTCTTCCCGGAGGCCTGAGAAGGCGCAGGATCGAAAATCCGAGGGTGGATTTGCCGCAACCGGATTCGCCCACCAGCCCCATGACCTCACCTTCCTCAAGCACCCAGCTGACATTGTCTACGGCCCGGACGGTGCCGATATTAATCGGGAATTGAACGCTCAAATTTTCGATATCTAAAATGGTGCTCACTTTTTATCGTTCCAGCAGTCTGGGATTCAGGATTTCAGCCAGGCCCTCGCCCAGCATGGTAAAACCCAATGCCAGGGTTGAAATCATCACGCCGGGAAAGGTTATCATCCACCACTGGCCGGAAGGCAAAAACTTTTTTCCCATGGACAGATCCATGCCCCAATCCACAATGATGGGCGGCAGCCCCAGGCCGAGGTAGGTTAAGGCCGCCTCAATCATGATGGCATCAGCCACATTTAACGTAAATACCACCACGGCGGTGGCGAGGACATTGGGGAAAATATATTTCCATAATATTGTCGATCCGGAGGATCCGATCGCTCTGGCGGCTTCAACGTAAAGCTCTTCCTTAATCTGAAGGGTCTGACCGCGGACCAGGCGGAAAAAGGTGGGGATATAGATTACCGCCACCGCCAGGGTGATGTTAATGACGCCGGGTCCCAGCATCGCTGCAAAGGCGATCGCCAGAATAAGACCGGGAAATGAGTACATTGAATCCATCACCAACGAAGTCACCCGATCAAATATGCCGCCGGAAAAACCTGAAATCAGCCCAAAGGTAATACCGACAACCGAAGAAATTACAGCTGCCAGAACCGCTATCAGAAGGATGGTGCGGGAGCCATGGATCATGCGAGACCAGACGTCTCTTTGGAGGTTATCGGTTCCCATAAGATGCTTTCCGCCGGGTGAGGAGAGCTGCGGCCCGGTGTTTTGATCGTAGGGATCGAAGGGGGCTATGGTTTCGGCAAATATGGCCATAAAAACGATCACCGCAATAATCAAGGCACCAATGACCAGAATCCACCACTCGGCGCCATATTTTTTGCCCATACGCAACAGGGGCAAGAATAATCGTGTCATTCCTATCGCTGGTGAATAACGCATTCTAATTCCTATTACTGCCAAAAGAGAAATCCGAAGCACGAAATCCTAAATACGAATGTTCGAATGTCCAAAACTTTGACATCCAGGAAATATCTGAGGAAAATGAAAATAATTTCTCATTGTTTTGAATTTTTGTCATTTGATATTCGAATTTGTTTCGAATTTTTAGTAACAAAACATCAAAAAATTATCAAAATGCTAGTATCTTACCCTGGGATCGATGATCGCATAAACAATATCCACAATCAGGGAAGCTGTAGCCACAAACAGGGCGAACATAATAATGACGCCCTGGATGGTCGGATAATCCCGTAAATAAATACGCTCTAAGAGCAGGCGGCCCATCCCCGGCCATGAAAATGTCGTTTCGGTTAAAAGCGCTCCGGCCATCAAAAGCGCAAACTGAAGTCCCATCATCGTTAAGATGGGGATGAATGCATTTTTGAGGGCATGCCTGTAAACAATTTTGCGGTGGCGAATTCCCCTGGCTTCAGCGGCCACAATGTAATCGGCTTTGAGTACATCCAGCATATTGGTGCGGGTCAGCCGCACAAAGATTCCTGAAAGCACCAGTCCGAGGGTCACCGAAGGCAGAATCAAATGCATCAGAACGTCTCCCAGAGCAGAGAAATCTCTGACCAGAATGGTATCCAGGACATAAAAACCGGTCTTTTCAAATGTTGAGCCGAATACTCTGGGACCTGTTCGGCCGGCAATGGGCAAGACATCCAGCCAGATACCAAAGATCAGCTGGAGCATCAGACCCATCCAATAGACCGGAATGCAATAGACCACAATTCCAAACAACCGAATCCCATAGTCCTGGGCCGTGCGCCGTTTGTCAGCCGCATAGGCCCCCATAAATACGCCTAAAAAAAGGGTGATGAGCATGCCGAAAGCAGTCAGCTCGATGGTTGCCGGCAGTTTTTCGAGAATGGCTTTGCTCACCCGCTGCTTAAAGACCATGGACTCGCCGAAATCAAAACGGCAAACCTGCCAGAGGTAATCGAAATATTGAATGATCAGGGGGCGATTGAGACCGAGGGCTTCTTTCTTTTGCTCGATGACATGTTCGGGTGCGTGGCCGCCCAAAAGGGACGATACCGGGTCGCCGGGCATAACCCTGAGCACGACAAATACAATGCTCAGGAGGATAAGGACCATCGGAATGGTTAAAAACAATCGTGTGATAATATATCGCGTCAGATTTCTCATAGAGTGGATAAAAGTGGTCTGAGAATCAAATGTCTATATAACCAATGAGGGCCGGGCAGGATGCCCGGCCCTCACAAAACGGGGTATTATTTTACCTTGTGAATCGGGCCGTAGTTGAATTGGAGTGTGGGTGAAATCATGATACCGCGGACATTCTTTTGAGCAAACATAAAGAGGGTACCCTGGAAAATTGGCATCGTCGGTACGTCTTCCGTCCACCATTGCTGGATTGTCTGGTAGATCTCAGTTCGCTTTTTCATATCCGTGACTTTCTGGCCTTCAACAAATTTATCATCCCATTTTTTGCTGGAAAAATGGATGCCCAGGCCTTTGGAACCGGCCGTACCGGCAAAAGCAGCGGTGTAATTATCCGGATCGATGTAGTCCGGATACCAGCCCAGAAGCCAGATGGGCATTACTTTGTTGGCCCAGTTATCTCGGTAAGCAGCCCATTCGGCAGATTTAACATTGACCTTCATCATGCCGGTGGCTTCCAATTGTGCTTTGAGGACCGCAGCGATATCCACTTCGGTGTCGCCATAGTGGCTGGGCGTATACCAGAAATCAAAACTCAGAGGCTTGCTTTCGCTATAACCTGCCGATTGTAACAGCTTTTTGGCTTTTGCGATGTTACCGTCGCCATGCACCTCTTTAAATGTATCCGTGTGGGACCACATGCCCATCGGCACCATGGAATATAACGGCGCGTTTTGTCCCAAAAAGACCTTATCGAGAAGTGGCTTTCTATTAACAGCCGCGGCCACTGCCTGCCGCACGGCTTTGTTATCAAAAGGCGGGGTGTCCGTCAAAAAGCAGATATACCGGATGTAGGGGCCCTGGGCTTTGATGGTCTGGATCTTGGCAGATTTTTGCAGGTCGTTGATATCAGACGGATTCAGGGTTTTGAAAACAAAATCCAGTTCGCCTTTTTCGAGTGCCAATCGCATGGTGGTGGCATCCGCAAAGTAGCGAATGACGACCTGGTCGTTTTTGGGCTTTTCGCCGAAATAATTGGGGTTGGCTTCCATGACGATTTCCTGGTCTCTTTTGAAGGAAACCACTTTGTAGGGCCCTAAACCCACCAACTTACCACCTGTGAGCTCGGACGGATCGCGAACGATTTTATCTTTGGGGTATACGTTCGGGTTTACCGGATAATAGGGAACCGAAGCCACCAAAGACGGAAAGTAGGCTACAGGGTTTTTGAGAACGAATTTAACCGCATATTTACCCACCACATCCACGTGATCCACAAAGTCGGTCACCAACCAGGAGGGATCGCCTTCCAATGCGATCACGCGGTCAATCGACCACTTTACCGCGTTGGCATCAAATGGCGTACCATCAGTAAATTTCAATCCCTCTCTCAACTTAAAGGTGTACTCTTTACCGTCGGCACTGATATCATAGGATGTGGCCAGCCGTGGAACCAGATCGGTTTTTCCGGCAGGAAACCCGAGAAGCCCCTGGTAAATATTGTAAAAGATCTCCCAGGTGTGGAAGTCATAGGCATTGGCCGGATCCATATCGATAACCTTTTCCGTGGTTCCATACACCAGCGTTTCTTTGGCAAAGCTGCTTGATGAAAAAAAGATTAACGCTATCACAGCCAAACTCACTATAAAAATTTTTTTCATGGTGTTCTCCTTTCTTTAAATTTCTTTTTTTTTGGTAATCCCCCCATAGGAAAAGATCAGAAGTTTAAATTGGGTATAAAGCATCACTGCTAAAGATAACATATATTTAAGAAGTCAACGCAGGTCAAGCAAGAAAACCAAAATAGATAGTTAACCTAAAAAAATGATTGCTATTTCTAGCCCATTCAACGGCTGAGTGATGTCCATTTCAATCCAGGCGAATATTGCAAATTATTTCCGGCACACTTTGGCGGCGGGTATCGGGTGAATACGGCGTCACAGCCTTTTGCCCAGGCCGATGACATCGTCGTTCGAAAACCCCAGATGTTCATAAAATGAGATCACGGCCTGGTTTGACGTACGGACCTGTAAGTTGATTTTCGGACAGCCCCGTTTTTGAAGCGCGGATTCGGCTTTCTCCATCATGCGTCGGCCGATTTGCTTGCGCTGATAATCCGGATCCACAGCCAGGTAATAGATCCAGCCGCGGTGCCCGTCGTACCCTGCCATTACAGTCGCGACAACCTTGTTCGATATCGTGCCCACAAAAAACAGGTCGGATTGGACCTCGAGTTTCATGTCGATATCATGCTGCGGGTTATTTTGTGGGACCACCAGGTGACAACGATGCCATAAATCAATGACATCTGATCGATCAGAATCCTGAAATAAGCGGATTTCAAATTCTGGTAAACCATCGGTCATCGGATACCCGTCTCCTCATTGTTGGGCCTCTGACATTCGCGCTTGTGATCTATCGATAAACGCGTCGAGCACGTCATAGAGTTTGTAAACGCTTTCGATATTGACGTGCTCGTCGGCCGAATGCTGGCTCATATCGCCATCGGCACCCCAAACAATTCCTTTAATACCATGCGCGGATAAAAAACGGGCGTCACTGGCCCCGTGCTCAAAACCGACTTCGGTATCTTTTGAAATATCCAAGAGAAGATCCAGATAGGGGGAGTCACCACCTTCAAACAGCGGCTCTTTTTTTTCCACGATAAGTTCGCTTTTAATTTCCGCCTGGATTTTTTTGAAAATCCCTTCCATATCATCGTTCTCCGTATAGCGGATATCGAACAATGCTTCGGCATAATCCGGCACCTGATTACCGGATCGTCCCGCCCGGATCCGGCTAAAATTCAGCGTGCGGTGCCAATGATCCGGAGCGGAAATTTCAAAAGCGGCTTTCAGCACCCGGTAGTCATCGATCAGGTTTTCAATGGCGTTTTCACCGAGCCAGGGACAGGCGCCGTGGGCGGTTTTGCCCCGGGCAACCAGTTTCAGTTTGATAAGGCCCTTTTCTTTAACAACGATTTTTTTTAAACTACCGCCGTCCAGGGCGATGCAAAACTCGGCTTTAATTTCCTTCAGCGCTTGGCGGGCCCCGTGGGCGCCGCCGATTTCCTCATCTGCGGTGATCACCACACCGAAAGGCAGATCTTTTTGACGCTTTCCTGCTTTTTTCAGCCGGTGTAGATATTCTTTTACCAGAACCAGGGATACGGCGGCAGCGTACTTGTCATCGATACTGCCGCGCCCATAAAGGGCATTATTTTTTACCCGGGGCAGAAACATGTCATCGGGCCCATCCACCACATCGATATGAGACATCAACAAAATGGGAGCGAAATTACTTTCCGGCATGATGATAACCGAAGGGATGCTTTTATGATCCAGCCGGCGATAATCGGCGCCGCATTTTTTTAAATATGCCTCAATAAATGATGCACACCGCTGGATTTCATCGGGTTGCGAATGCATGGTTTTGAAACGAATAAGATCCTGTGCCAGCAAGATTATTTCTTCCATAGCTTTTATCCTCGCTCAAGCGATTTAACGAATCTACAATTTGCCTTTCTGAACCTATCTTGCTTCTCGAGGAGATATAGAGAAACTGAGCCTAAGTCAAGGTGATTCCTATTTTTGACTTTCGGTGAAGCGGGTCTCATCCCCAACATGGAAGCACCCGAGGTCAGGTCGGATATAGAAAAAGAAAAGCGTTAAGGAAGTGACCCAACAGCGACCTTGACAGTCCATGGTGTGGTCCTATAATCTTAAGACAAGTTAGGCGCTTCGCCCCAATTGGAATGTTGGGCACGAAGTGAAGCGTTAGCGCTATGCTGGAATATTGGAAATATGGGTTTTGATCCCCAGACCTCAGAGCCTATGGCTCAGAGAGGATATTGGACCGTTGGGTTAATGTCAATAATCGTCTGGAAGATAAAAATGGATAAGATCCTTTAAGAAACCATTTTTCCATCATTCCACGATTCCATTATTCCATGATTGACGCAAATACTCTGGCATAATAAAATCTTTCAATATTTTCATTAGATTATAGAAATTTCAAGACATTAAGGAGGGTATTGAACATGGGAGGGATCTTTAAATATTTAGCTGTGTTTGTTGGAATTTTTCTGCTAGCGGCTAGTTTGTCCATGGCCGGTCCCCAACCCCCTGCCGTCGGTGGCGTTTTGCCGGAATTTGATCTTTCCGTACCCAAAAGCGACGAACACCAGAAATATTTAGGTGTCGCCGGCAAAACCTTCACGATTCCGGAAATAAAGGCCGAAGTGGTTATCGTCGAAATATTTAGTATGTATTGACCTTTCTGTCAGAGGGGGGCTCCCTCTATCAACGAAATGTACCGCAAAATCGAAAGTGACGACAGGCTCAAAGACAAGGTTAAGCTGATCGGCATCGGTGCCGGTAACTCGGCTTTCGAAGTCGGTTATTTTAAAAAAACCTATAATATACCGTTTCCCCTTTTCCCGGATGGTAATTTTGCAATCCACAAAAAGGTCGGTGAGGTCAGAACACCCTTTTTTATTTGTATTCGAATAGGGGATGGCGGCAGTCACCAGGTTTTTTATTCTAAAGTTGGCGGCGCCAAGGATGCGGATCAACTCTTGAAAAAGCTCCTTGCGGATTCAGGATTATTATAAGGAGATCCTATCGATGAATTTTTTTTTAGTAAATATTGTATCGAGCCTAATCCTTTTTTTGTCCATTACGCCGGCGTTAAGTGCCTCGGAAGCATTCAAGGACAATATTTATAATCCGGGGCAATTAAAACCGGTTGACAGTACCTTAAAAGTCAAAGTCGGCGATATCGCGCCGGACTTTACCTTGCCTTCTGTTTCCGGAGAAAAAATCTGTCTGAGCCAATACCGGGGCAAAAAGCATGTGGTCATCTCATTCGTTCCGGCGGCTTGGACTCCGGTTTGCTCCGATCAGTGGCCGGGCTATAATATTGTAAAGCAAATGTTTGACGAAAACGATGCCGTCCTTGTCGGTATCACGGTAGACAATATCCCGACGCTGTATGCCTGGACCAAGCAGATGGGGGACTTGTGGTTTCCGGTACTTTCAGATTTTTGGCCCCACGGCGCGGTCGCTGAAAAATATGGCGTATTACGGTCCAGTGGTGTTGCGGAACGGGCATTGATATTTATTGATAAAAATGGACGAATCCAAGATATTCAGGTTTCGGATATCAACGTAAGACCTGATCTGGCGCAATGTGCCACGACCCTTGAAAGGATGAACAAAAAATAATAGAAGTGGTTTCAAAACCCCATCTAAGGCCCAATGGCTGCGTTGTCCCGCGAACTGAAATACTCACGTACTCACGTGTACGCTCCGTTTCCAATTCACGGGACGCCTTGCCCTTGAACCTGATCTGGGGCCTTGAAACCACTTCTAAGTTGTAGCACACAGGATAATTTTGATGAATCTGATCCGGCGTACGTCTATATCCCAAGCAGTTCTGCTCGTAATTATTTTCTTCATTATGATTCCTGATGCGGGTGCCGGTATCACCATTCAGAAAATTTCAGAATCGGAACTTGATGAGCTCATCAAAGCCGACAACAACAAAATCCTGATTACCTTTATGGCCGCGTGGTGTGGCCCATGCATTGACGAATTACCCGTCTTAAAAAAATTGTATCAAACGTATAAAACGCAAGGCCTAAAATTAATCGGTATCAGCATTGATCTGGAAGGGCCGAGGGCCATGCAGCCGATTGTTGATAAATTGAAGATCAGCTTTCCGGTATATTGGTATGGAGAATCCGCTGTTCAGAAATTTTCCATATTTGCCATACCGATGATTTTTTTGGTGAAAGACGGGCAGATTATCGAAAAGTTGCCGGGCCGGCGACCCGAAAAGGAGCTCAATAAAAAAATTCGTGGATTTTTAGATCTGTAAATGTTGCGAGTGGCGAGTTCCGGGTTATGCGTTCCGGGTTAAATAAATAACCTATACCCGGCGTGCTTGCAGCCAGCATTCTGTCGAAATCCGCAACCCGTAACAT
>JASFGZ010000044.1:0-16033 GCA_050123495.1 Desulfobacterales bacterium | reverse complement strand
AAAATAAATTGATCCAGGGATGCACAATCCCACCACCCATCCATGTAGGATTCACCCAGGGCCATTGCGCCGCCGCTCAAGAGCCGCGAATATAAATCATTGTTATGCACCTGGATGTCCCAGGCGGTGTCACCGTTGATCTCAATGCCGGCCTGCGCCAATAATTCTTGAATTGTTGCTTGAGCGCCGTTTTCCCCCATATTGATTTCCTCGGTAAAGTTTTTGTTACACCCGTATTTTAAATAAACAGCCCCCCTGTCCGCTGCACGTTTCTCAAACGAAACGGTTTTCTACACTCGGGTCATGGGGTGCGCGGTATCGGGTACGGTCTGCGTCTCAACGTGTCCAGCCACTGACCGGCCCCCACGAGCGCTATGAGCGCATCGTCGAGCGCACCTAAAATTGGAATACTGTCGGGGAAGAAATCGATCGGTGAAATCAGCCAGATAACCACCAGCCCCGTTAATATAATTTTACGGATCCACACCGCAATTTCGTCAAAAATGGAATCAATTTTAAAGATGTTGGGGTACGGTACCAGAAAAAATCCACGTTCATCGCCGTGCAGTTCCAAGACGCGATGTTCACGGACGAGCCGATAGGACAGCGCCTGAGCGATTCCCCGGACGGTCAGCTGATCCAGATCAAGCGCTTTGCCGTATTCCCGATGAACGACGGCGAGAACGCCGTCCTCAGTAATAAAGCCGTCTTCAGCGGCCTGTTTTGATATTCGCAAACTGCTGATTAACTCCGAGCGGTCATTAACCGCATGCAGGCGATTGAGGATATTTTGCTGTCCGACGATTTTGCCGTATCGGCTGTATTGAAGTGCAATTCCGATGATCATTGCCAGACAGCCGATGCCGAATTGGATAGAGGGTTTGGGATCATGCGATACGGTCTGCATCGACGGAATTAGAAAGGCAGCCGCAATCAACGCGAATCGACGGCTGCTCTTTTGCTGGGTAAAGGCAATCGATGTAAAAAAAATCAGCAGCAATATGCCGGGGTTGCGAAAAGCATCCTGTATCCAGTGCGGGATGATGCTCCCGAAACCGATTTCATCTTTTAGATGAGATACATAATCCTTAAGCTGGCCCAAAAATCCGTAGGATGCCTCCGGTGCGGGTGGCAGTCCGGCGATGCGTCCGATAAGCAAGGCCACAGGGATGATCAGCAGAAATTGCAAAACAAGGTTGATGCCGTTGGGGCGGCCCAATAGGTAGCTTTCCCAGCAAAATCCGGCAACAATGAGAAAGGCCAGAATCCCCACAAATATACCCTGGTTGTAGGTAAATTGCTTGTCACCATACCAGGGATCCTGTCCCATCAAAGCGATGGCCGCAATATAACACAGTGCGACAAAAATCCATTTGGGATCGTAAATACCGGCGACTCCGATTTTTTCGGTGGCCTCAGTCGGGATCGCACGTTTGGGTGCGTCTGATTTTAATGCGGTCTCCGTCATAACGTTTCAGCGTCTCTAAGCTCTTTTTGCAGTGCCTTAAGTTCTTCGACCAGTGCTTTGCGCTTTTGTTTTTTGCTTTGTATGATCTGCCGGCCTTCAAACCAGTGCCAGCGATCCAGGATGTGGTTATAGATCGTTATTTTAAGCGCTTTAGCCTCTTTTAAATTGACAAGCTCCTTACCATTGGTGATATCAAGGGCCTTATCTCTGTAGACAACATCCGGATGGTTGTCTTCTTTGTATCCACCCAGCTTCCAGATCAGAACAAACAGCTTGGCCTGCTGCAGACGCAATTTTTGATATAAATCCTGTAAATAACGCTGTTTTTCTTTTGTGCTGCTTATCTTTTGCCGGGCCCTGAGGGCATTGCAGGCGTTATCAATTTGTTGAATGAGTCTTTCAGCTTCTAATCGATAGGCCGGGCGTGTTTCTCGTTTAAACGAACGGATTTGATCGACAGCCGCAAGGAAGGCGTGCGCAGAATAATAATTCGCAAAGGGATCTTCGGGGCTTGTGTGCAAATAGGCTCTGGTGGCGGCTTTGAGGGAGAGAGTCCTGCCGGCATCTGATAGCAATTCCCAGTATCGATAATGAACTTTTTCCCAGTTTTCCCAATTTTTTTCAGGCACCCGTTCCAGATTTGATTCGGCCACTTGAATGGCTTCGGTTAATTTTCCCTCGCGGAAATAGAGTCGATCCATTTCCAGCAGTACCTTTAGCCAGGGCTTGTTAAATTCCGTAAAAAGTGTCTTGTTATCTTCGCTGATGGGCTCACCGATGGTCATGGTTCCGAGATCTTCGGTTTTGGGCTTGAAAAACCGATCGATTGGAAAAAGGAACGCAACCAGAACCACAGCGATAATTACCAGACCGAACAGAAGAAGTTTATAAGAGGCAGGCGTTTCATAAGATCCCATGGCCAATTCGATTGCCAGCGGATTGAAGCCTTCATCCTGTGCGATGGATATTTTTTCTTCGAGTTGAATCGCATCGGTCCGTGGCAAAAAGCCCAACCCGGTTTGGGCCTCCGATCCGCCCTGTATTTGAGCCGGTGAAGAATCCGATTTTACCGGCAATTGCGCATTGTTTTGATCAGAATCCATTTTCAATAGATGCTTGAAACGGGTTTCCTGCCATTAAATGGCATAAGGCATTCACATTTTGGATTTAGTGATCGATCAAATAGCTGAGGGTCAGCGCCAGCGCTTTCAATCCGCAATCAAAAGGCTGTTTTGCCGGATTTGGCCCTCTGGCGCTCTGCCTTTTCTTTCTCAGCTCTCTCGGCTGCTAAAAGCGTTCTGATATTTTCTACAAAAAAAATCCTGATTTGGTATTCTGGATTACCGAATTGGTCGGGGACGAGGGATACTATTAAGAGGTCGTTATTTTTTTCCCAGTACATGGATTGGCCGCTTTTGTCCTTCCAGTCAATGAGAAGCGGTTCACCGTATTTGGTTTTCAGTGTTTCAATAATATCGGCTTCGTCTTTCTGAAAGTTGATTCTAAACAGCAAAGGATGCTGCGAATAATTCGAAAAGACCAATTCGACGTAATCGAACGGTATGTTTTCTTTGCGGGCATACCGGTACATGAGTTTAACCGTATTGTGCTCGATTCTTTCTCCAGGGGGGAAATTTAAATTCTGATTTAACGCATACAAGGAAGGAAAATATTTCTTAAGGAAACCATAAAAGTTAATATCTAAATCGATTATACTCCGATGTTCAATCGCGTCGCGGCCCAATCGTCGTTTTAGATCATCGCGAACACTTCTTGACAGTGTGGATTGCCGGCCCAGATCGAAAAAAGTAAAGCTCTCGGATGGCACCTGAGCGGTTTGATTTTTGGCAGATTCCTTTTTCTCGCCACAGGAATAAAAAAATGGAAGCGTCAAACTAAAAATCAGTGCAAACAGGATGAATTTATGTATGCAGTGAACTTTATTTATTTGCGACGGCATCAAAAAACCCCTTGCCTGGTGTGTCAAGGCGTATTTGTGAAAGGCCCTTATAATCAGTTAAAGCCTATTTAATATTAAGGGACAGTTACCTTGTCCGTCAATACCCGACTGAATTTATTTCCGTCTTCGACAGTATATCACCGACATGAAAAGGATACGATCCGATGGGTCTATCCTTAAAGTATAACCGCAGGGACTTTTCGATCACCGTGAATGCAATCTGGTCCCAGGGAATGTCTTCTTCCCCAAAAAGCCGCACCTCTGTGCTTTCACTGCCGGCCTTGAAGTTCTCATCAATCAACCGGGCTCGGAACATCAAATAAATCTGGTTGACATGGCAAAGATTAAAAAGGGCATAGGGAGCTAAAATTTGAATATTGGCACCGGCTTCTTCAATTGTTTCGCGTTGGGCGCCTTGCGCAACCGTTTCTCCGTTTTCCAGATACCCGGCCGGCAACGTCCATTTTCCGAGTCGGGGCTCAATGGCCCGACGACAAAGCAGAATTTTCCTATCTTTTTCCGGGATGCATCCGACCACTATTTTGGGATTTTCATAGTGAATTGTACCGCAGGATTCACAAAGATATCGGGGACGGTCATCACCGGCAGGTGTATAAAATTTGACAGTATCGCCGCAGTTGCTGCAGAAGTTCATGCGTTCTCCTTGGCGCAATGCGTATTAATCTGAATCTAACATGATATAATCCGCATCCTTGCTCGTGATGGTTTCCGGATCAATGTGGCCGGTTATTTCCGGTAAGATTACCGCATAGGGGAGGTTTGAGCGGACCCGGATTTGTCGCGGGACGGCTCCTTTTTGCGCGTGACCGGTACCGGTCAAAATCACAACCACCGCCTCCGGATGCCGTTTTAGATAGTCAAGGGAATAAACTGCCATGGCACTGTCCCAGACCAGCTGGGCTTCACAAAAGTAGATGAAATTAAGCTGGCCATGGGCGTGACCGCCAAATGCTTTGCGGATATAATTCATGTATTGCTGGTCCACGATGCAACTCACCTCGGCAAGCTTCCCCTTTTGTTCTTGCGAAAGCGATTTGAATCCTTCTCGAGATACCTGCCGGGTAATCTCCCGCGGCACATTCAATCCGATCATCGGGATTTTATGGTCACGGGCATATTCAAAAATCATGCGGTAGGCCGGCCAGGGATAACCCCAGTTGTCATAAAAGATTTTCTCAAATCGCCGCTCGTCGAGATCTCCTGAAATCCATCGATCCAGGTCGGGCTGGCTGTCGTTTCTAAACATCTCAAGGCCAATGGCCACCTGGACACCGGCGTCGTTTAAGGCCTGAATGACGCTCAATTGGGCCTGATGATGCTGCTTATTTGTGTGATGCTCGCCCACCAGGATAATGCGGTTTTGCCTGAGCGTAGCCAGCGCCTGGGTCAATAGCAATTCTTTTTTCTGGTTGAGATCAAACATGCGATGATTTGAACTTTCCTGTTTGGCCCAACCCACCGTGCTGAGAGTAACCACCAGCAGGATGGCAACGATAATTTTTTTAATCACTTCAATTCTCCCTGCAAATTTTAGCGCCTCGAAAAAGGTTAATTGGTCAGTCCGTTGGAATCATCCCATCGAAATTCAAGAGGAGATTGACCTAAGGACCAAAATCCTTTGTCCCAGTTTTTTCCATTCTGAAAGGCCAGGTAACTGTATTTTCCGTAATGGGTGATCTTACGGGCAACCTTTTCCGCTTGAAGCGACGATAGTGGCAAAAACAGGGCGGCGATCCGATTTTCAGCAAAGGGATGGGGAAATACACCAAAAAAAACATCCGATGATTGGCCATATGCCACCTTATTTAAGTTAAACGATTTTTGGCTAATTACAATTTGATCGGGCAAATTCCGAAAAATATCATTTCCATGCGGATAACCAATCATCAATATATCTTTTCCCAGCAGCTGTTCACGCTTAATTTTGTTTTCTTCGGCCAATGTGTAATTTTTCAATCCCAAGGAACGAATCAATATCCGGGCGGCCTGTTTAACCCGGGGCTCCAGACCATCTGAAAGCAGGACGAACACCGACGAGGAGCTTTTGAGCGCATTAATTGCCGGTGGTATTTCGGCTGGAAAAAGTCGCCGCAGGTTATCGCTATCGGGATCGGCGACAAGCCTTAGCGGCCTGAATTTACTGACAATCTGAAAAGGGGTCTCTTTGCCGGAAATCCGGATAGTGCTTAAAACCGTTTGGTCGCGATTTTCCAGCTTGAGTTTAAGATCAAAGTGAAACGCCGGGCTTTCCTGGACAATGCGCCCTTCAATTTTCCAGTTATCGCCCGCCCGTAAGGATTGGACCGCGTCCAGATAAAATTTGGGAGCGCCTTCATGAGATACCCATTGATCAAAAAAATCCTTTAGTGAACACTGCCCCCGGATTTCAAACGCTTTTTGAATATCCGTCCAGGAAGTCGCTTTAAACAATCGATCGCGGTAAAGATCCCTGAGTGTACCCCAGAAAGCTTCTTCTCCCAGGTGTTTGCGAAGCATATGGAAAACCAGTGCCCCTTTGCCATAGCCAACCGTTTTGGTGACCGGATCAGATCGGCTCTGGAACTGTTTCAGGGCAAAATCCCTAGCCGGTTTGACCAGCGTAGAATAGTTTCGCAAAATCTGCCGCCGATATTCGCGGGCATCTTCTTCAGATTTCATTTCCTTGTAAAGGTAATCGGCCACATAGGTTGTTAAGGCTTCGCTCCAGTTGCCCTCTTGATAATCGACCAGCACGCCATTGCCCCACCAGCAATGGGCGATTTCATGCCCTAAACTGGTATGGATAATAAATGGGAGACGCAAAACAGTACCGCCGATCAAGGTGTAGGAGGGAAATCCAAATCCGGTCGGGAAAAAATTTTGCACGACCGCAAATTTTTTGAATGGATAAGGTCCAAAGAGATTCTGATAGAGCGAGAGATAATTGGCGGTCGCCTCCAGATAAGCATTGGCCAAATGATCGGTTTCCGGAAAAAAATAAGTGGCGGCCGTTATCTTACCTACCATTTTTTCCCGAACAATATAGGCGCCGACGGATAAAGACAGGCCCCTGACCGCATCATTTACCAGCCAGGTAGACTCTGTTTTGTCGTTTTTGGTTACATGTTCCTTTAATTCTCCGGCGGTGACAGCGATCATGCCCTTGGGTGCTATCACTTTCAACCTATAAATGGAATGCCCTGCCACCCATTCCGGATACCAGCCTGAACCGGCCAGTAGAAAGCTGCCAACCTCAGAGATCGTCGCGCTGACACCGAATCCGGGATTATCGGCATTTACGGGACGCACGGGGACAGGATCGTCGAAGATGGCTGCATAACGAATAACGATCCGGATTTCTTTGCCCTTTTCATCGGCAGCGAGGGGCACATGCAGCCTTCCGTTTTTAAAATCGATTTCATGTGGCGTGTCGTTGACCGTTACCGCTATCTGTTCGGCCTTACGGGAGAGCTTGAAATCCAATCCATTGCCGGGGCTTTTTTTGATCGTTATTTGATCAATTGCCTGCAGTTTATGCGCTCGGGGGAATAGCTCGATCTGGAGGTCATGCCGGGCATTGAGTTCGGTTGCCAGAGAAACACTCCTGCTCAAAACAAACATCAGCATTAGAATAGTGGTTATTCTTGCTGTTGCAGCTTTAATACTGCCGTAAAGCCGACAGGACTGACCGATCCGAATGCGGGTTGTTGCCTTCTTGTTCAATTCTAGTGTCCTTTCACGCTGATACGCTTACACGCTTACCCGATTAATGAGACCACCTTGAGGCGTCCTATGTCGGTTGCATCCTGAAGGACTCGCGGTCGTTCATCGAGCGCTTGAAACAATCTAAGTATTCTCGGGAATATGTCAAAATCCGTTTGAATTTATTTGATATTAGTGCCGTCATCGAAAATTCGACTTTTCGTGTTTTCGTGATTATCTTTTTTTAATTTACGAGTATATGGAGGTTAAATGGCGAGGCAACTAAAGATAATCGAAGGAAATTATGTTCGAAAAGAGACATTTTTAATGGTCACGCTTCTGGCTTTGGCCGTTGGTTTTTTCGGTGGGGTGGTGTTTGCAGTTTTCAAATCCGATTCAAAAATTCCCGGTCAATCCGCCCCTATGCCGCCGCCGCAGGCCGCTGCGCCTGTTGACTCTGATCGGATTGCAGCCCTTGAGCGCCAAACCCGGGACAACCCGGGCAATACCCAGGCTTGGACGGCGCTGGGAAATGCCTATTTTGATTCCGATCAATATGAAAAATCCATCAGCGCCTATCGAAAATCCCTGGAGCTGGATCCGAGTAACCCGAATGTCTGGACCGACATGGGCGTAATGTATCGGCGCAGCGGCAAGCCTGAAGAGGCCATCAAAGCGTTTGATCAAGCCATCGCAGCAGACCCCAAACACGAGGTTTCACGTATGAATAAGGGGATTGTCCTCTTGCATGATCTTAATGATTTTGATGGTGCCATTCGCGCATGGGAAGGACTGCTTGAGGTCAACCCGATTGCCACGGCACCCAACGGAATCTCGATAGATTCGATGGTTGTTCAGCTCAAAAAGCAGCAGGCAGGGCAGGGACCTAAATCACAATAAGCTGTCTTAAAAATATATCCATCGTCCAATGGTCATCCTATATTTCTGGCTGATTACCCCTAAGAGCTCATAGCCTATAGCTCATCGCTCATAGTAGAAATGGATCAATCCATCGACTATCAGCTATGATCTATTTTTTTCGTTTGGCGTAGATTTCTTGAACTTCTTCTTCTGAAAAATAATACAGCGTATTGCAATGATGACAGCGCATCTCAAGCGGAAACGGTCCGTTTTCGCGAATATCCTTAAGCTCATCTTTCGGCAGCATCAATAAAATGCGGCGCAATCGTTCGGGGCTGCAATGACACATGAATTCAATGCGTCGATCGGCTAGAAAGCGGGGCTTGAATTTTTGAAAAACTTCCTCAATCAAAGCCGCAGGCTCTTGTCCATTCGTAAAAACCTCACCCATAGACGGGAATTTGATCACCAATTGCTCCAGTTCTTCCGTCAGGGCATCATCGGCCCCGGGCATGGCCTGCATAAACAGTCCGCCGGCACCGGTGGCTTCACCGGCCTTATCGTATTTAATGCTCAGGTTGAATGCCGTGGGCAATTGCTCGGATGTGAAATAGTAGTTTGCGAGGTCCTGGGCAATGTTGCCGTATTTCAGGGCGACTTTTCCGGTAAACGGCTGCTTGGCGTCCTCTAAATAGCGGATAACGGATAAAAATCCGGCACCGAAGAAGGGCGCAAGATCAAAATCCTGCATGGGTTTGTCAATCGGAATCGGCACGTTCTTGAGAAAGCCCCGAACCTCCCCGAATGCATTTGCCTCCACGGTGAGCCCTTTTATCGGTCCCGAGCATTCAATTTTAAAACTCGTGCTGTCGGCGCCTTTTAAATTGGCCGACATCAAGCCGGCACCCAGATACGCACGACCCAGCACCAGGGTTTCTAAAATTCCCAGTTCATGATTGGCGCGCATTTCATTGATCATGCGCGTACCATGTAAAATCGCGCCACGGACGGCACCGTCCGCCAGCAGGAAATTATACAAACGATCTTTGGCGCTGGCCAATAATCGTTCTTTAAGCGTTTCGCCGCCGATGTTTTTTTTAATCATGAAACTGTTCTTTCAACAAATTTTGCAATACCGGCTTAACTTGCACGGTAATCTTTTTGTTACTGAACTTCCTATTTTTGCATTGCAGCGTAAACTATTTGAACCCACCGGTCCGGATTTAAAAAACCGGCGCCCCATTTTGCATCATAGTCTGCCGTGGGTTTGGCGGCTACGATTTCGTCAATATTTTTCCCCTCTTTAATCAGTTCTGTCATTCTCTCATGAACAGTGGCGAGCATGTCCCGGTAGGCCTTAAGATCACTCTTGTTTCCCAGGGGGCCGTGACCCGGAATAACTTTTGTATCATCATCGATACGCTCGAGCACTTCATCCACACCGGCAATCACCCCTGCCATCGAACCCCCGCTCTCTGCATCAATAAAAGGATAGATGCCATTAAAGAACAAATCACCGACATGCACGACGTTGGTAGTTTTAAAATAGATAACCGCATCGCCATCGGTGTGTGCCGATTTGGGATGCAATACTTCCAGCGTCTCATTGTTCCAATGGAACGTAACGCTGTCAGCAAAAGTAATGACAGGCAGCGCTTTTGGCGGGGAAGGTGGAATATTCGCATTAAACGCCTTCATAAATTGACCTTTGGCCAATCTTTTTCGGACATTATCGTGGGCAACGATAATCGCACCACCCTTTCCAATGTTTTCGTTTCCGCCGGTGTGGTCCCCGTGCCAATGGGTATTTACTAAAAAACGGACCGGCTTATCCGTAACTGCGGAAATGGCTTTCAGGATTTTTTCAGTCAACGGCGCATATTGGTCGTCGATTAAAAAAGCGCCGTCTATACCAACAGACAACCCGATATTTCCGCCGCTCCCGACCAGCATGTAAACCCCTTTTGCTACCGGAATTGTTTCGATTTGAACTTTGCTGAAATCCTGCTGCGCAAATGCGCTGGTGGCAACAAGACAACTAATAATGATAAACAATTTCTTCAAAGACATATAAATTTCTCCTTTTTTTATACCTCAGGATTTGAAACGGGCACAAATTTACTGACTGCCACGGCAAATTAAGCGACAAAAATTCGCTTTAAAATGCGAAGAATAGCCGAAAGAACATTTTAATGGTGGATCATAATTCTACCAGGCTACATATTGTTGCCGATAAATAAGAACTCCTTACAACATTTCTATCAACCTAATGAAAGTCAAGCAGGAAAATGAGCCAAACGGCTGAATATTTCGATAGGTGTTTGATTTTCAAAAACAGCCGCCAATTTTTTTTTAGATTTTTTTAACGGGGAAGTATGTTGGGATATGAAATAGAAATGACCGGTTTTGAGCGGCTTTAATTCTATCGATATCTGGAGATATCTTTACAGAATCAGAACCTGAGATCGTTGGCTTTTACCACAGATACCCGCAATGTTGAACGAAATAACAAGTACACTCTATATGGACAACTGACAAAGACAAAAGGAAATAACTTTTCAGGTAGAACCCGAATCACCTGCTCTCTTTGGAATGTATTTTCGCGGCGTGTTGCAGGTGGGATTGGAAATAGGCATCTACTTCCGATGGCACTGAGGTAAAGCGAACCACGTGGGTCTGTCCATTCTTTTCTGAGCGTTCGATCACTTTCCCGTAGAAATTCCTGACCGACAGCTTCTGATCCACATCTCCCAAGTTCATCTTCAGATTGGTAAGCAACTCGACCGGCACGTCCAAGATAATTTCGGCACACTTCTTCGAAAGCCGGACAACAGAGGCTTGAAGCCCTTTCTTCTCAACATCTTTGCCTTCAAGGACCGAGTACCGCAACGGAATCTGAAGCGCTAGGGTGACAAGGCCCGGCTCCTTCCCCTCAAGGGCGAGGTTGTATTGTCCGGCAATACCGCCAACTTCATAAATCTTCAGCGGTGTTTCGGCTCCTTTGGGCAAGATCTCCCGCACAGTGTCAATACGCAAAATCTCCCCCGCTTCTTGGCGTATGGATTCGGAGATGAGTATCTGGCCACCCACGGTATAAGACTCGATTCGACTTGTCATGTTTACACCGCTTCCAACCACAGCGTATTTACTTCTTTTGCTTGAACCTATATTGCCAACGATCACTTCGGTTTCGTTGAGGCCAATTCCCATTTCCAACTCAGGCAGGCCCTGTGCCAGGTTTTGCGCGTTTACCTTTGCCATCGCGTTCTGCATCTCTATCGCACAGGCAATGGCCTGCTGAACACGGTCCGACATCTCTTGCGGGGCTCCAAAAATAACCAGCAGTGAATCGCCAATAATCTCATTGATCGTCCCATTGTACTCGAGGACGACGTCCACCATAACTTCAAAGTATGAGTTGAGCATTTGAAGCACCTGCTCGGGCTTGAGCCGCTCGGAGAGGGCTGTGAAGCCTCTCAGATCGGTCAACATGATAGTGACCTTCCGTCTCTCTCCTCCCAATTCCAGGGCCGAAGGGTCTTCGAGCAGCGAGTTCATTACCTCGGTCGAGAGGTAACGGCCGAACATTTTCTTGATAAGCTCCGATGATTTTTCAAGGTCTTCCGATGTGTGAGACAGTAATGTGGAAAGGGTATTCTTCTCTTTTAATGCTCTTTCCAATCTGAAGTTCAGCTTCGTAAGTTCTTTCTCAATGCTGCCAAGCAGCTGCAATGCCACTTCTTTCTCATCATCGAGGATATTCGTCTGCAGAATAGCATCTTTCAGCTTGTTGAGATCAGTGTTCATACCGGGGATCCTTCATGAATTTACTTCTCGTGAATCATGACGGGCACGAGTGTATGGTTATGAAAATCGGGGCGTCCTTCCGGCCCAGGACCGATTTCACCGTATGTAAAGGATCCAATCAGGGCAACTTTCCAAAGTTTGCGAATTCCCGAGATTTCATCCTCAACCATTGGACCGAGTGCAAGATGACGCGCTTTGCAGGAAAACAATACGATAGCATCTGACCTGGGATTTTGTTTGCTGAATTCTGTCATTTGTTCAATGGCGTGGTCGATGATTTCAGATCCAGGTGGCATGCTAAATCTTACTTTTGCGCCTTCAGGCACAGTTCCAGAATAAACTATTGAATTGTCCTCGTTGACGACAAATGCTGTCCTCAGTACAACCGATCCATCATCACGTATCAAGAGCAAGGGATATTCGGCCGCACGCATAGGATCATCACCAATGTCCAGATATTTGTTATACATACCTAGAGCGGGTTTATCATCAATCCTATACACAATATTCCCTTCGGCTTTCGTGATGGTTTTTGGCGTACCAATTCCTTTCCACCCACTCGCAGCAATTCCCTGCAAATCAATGGCATGTCGATCAAAAATCAAAGCCATAACACCATTTGCGACGACCTCTGATGCACTGAACACAAATGTTTCTTGCATTTTTAGGTCATCGCCGGCAAGCCCGCCAAACAGCGCTACCTGACGCCCCATTGTGTCAACAATTCCATGAACGATCTGCTCGCCATCGGCACGCAGTCCGGCGGACATCACCATAAACGCAGAATCGTCATAGACAGTTTCCGCCCACTCCGCAACACTTTGGCCGGCTTGATAGGAGGTTTTTCCTTTCCCATCAAAGACGCTGAGCCGATAGGCATCGCGGCTGATGTCGAGTAGCATCACGGCGATCGATCCTTCATAAACTTCGTCATTGATAATCTCCCCACTGGTGCTTGCACCAAAAACCTCAATGTTGAATTTGGCGAAAGCTGCTCCTACTTCTGTCAGATTATGAGCAACGGAACTAAAGACAATTGCCAGGGTCGGGGTTAATCCATCCTGCTGAGCGCTTTGAATATGGCCTTCGATCTGTTCAACCGAATAAACAGAGAATACGAATGGTTTCATATTATTCTCCTTGTCATTTTGCTCCAGAATAACTGAATTCACGAGAACGATCTCTTAGGCCCGCAACACGATCTCCTCCATATCGTTGGTGCGTTTCTCCTGACCTTAAGCGATGGTGCCGTGTGCGGCAGCAGGCGCCTAAGGCGCGGATGGTCGATTCCTCATCTTCTCTCATAAGAGGCCTGTAACGTTCGGCGCCTGCACCGAGCATGGCCGTGAGTCTCCGTTTAAAGGTATCCGTGGTCATGATTATCTCCCTTTTTGGATTAGTTAAGGAATTAATCCGGTAGGTATCTGACCACTCATTTTTTAGCAAAGTGTCAAGTCAAGTTCGTCTTCTCGCATCTTATTCCAAAGAGGCCAGTGCCTCCAATTCCCGTACACATTTTTGTTGCCAGACGGCAATGCCCCAGCTTTGGAACTCGCTGCGGAGTTCGGTGAGTAAAGAGCGGCTGCGCTCAACTTCTCCTTTTTGCGCCAGCACTTTTGCCAGATAAAAACGCGTCTGGGCAGCCGGCACGACCGCTCCGACCGCTTCGTCACCCTGTATCGACTTTTGGAAACATTCTTCTGCCCGCAGATAGTCGGGGCAGGCCTCCGCCATCAGGAGCAGCCCCTGCAGGAAGTCGAAGCGCGGCTCCCACCAGTGCGGGGCCATTTTCACCAGCAGTCGTCCTTCCTCGTAATGCTGCTTGGCCGACTCGATGTTGCCCGACGCCAACCCGGCCCGCACCAGGTCGTAATAGAGATTGATGACATGTCCGGTGCGAATTGGTTTTCCTTCGATGGCCTTCAGGGCTTTTTGGCCTGAGGCCAGCGCCGCTCCGAAATCCGCCATCCCCAGCAGGACATTGGCTTTGGCGACGCTGAAAACGAGAAATAAAAAAGGAGAATCCGATTGTTCGGCCAGCTCCACCAATTGATCCATTCTGGCCGCCGCCCCAAAATGGTCCTCACCGATCAGAGAGATAAAAAGACCCTGCCATGAACAATAAATCATCTTGGTGGTAAGATTGGCGATCTCTTCCAGTTCCGGCGCATATCCCCTCTCAAAAAGCTCTTCAGCTTCCGCAATCCGGCCCATGACCGCCAGGTTATACCCCAATTGGGCGCACCCGAAGGTGTAACCAAGCACATTCAATCCAATAACATATTCGGTTTTTAGGCCGAGCTTTTCATAGGCATTTATGGCTTTTGAAATATGGGGCTCGGATTTTCGCCACAGACCCTGTCCGATATAACACCCTCCCAAAAGCTGCTCGGCAATCCCCAGTGCGCGCTCTTCGCCGGTCCCCTCAAGATACTCGATGGCTTGCGAGGCATAGTGTTCGGTCTTTTTGAAATTACCCCGGAAAAGGTAAGCATTGCCTATTCCGAGATATGCTATGCCGAGTCGCACCCGATCACCCAAGACCTCTACCGTGGTTTCGGCCTGCAAACCCACCTCCTCTGCTTTGCCAAACTGCCCCAATCCGATATAGCTCCAGCAGATCTCCATTTGAATGTCCACCAGGCTTTCCTGGCGGATCTTGTTTTCCGGAAGTTTGAGGAGCCACTCGGCGGCCTGTTCATAAATCGTTACCGCCTGTTGGAACTGGCTCAACTTGTGGGCCTTTTCGGCGGCCCGCCGACCGAAGTGTATCGCCTTTTCCCAGTGCTCGGCCAGGGCATAATGATGGGCCAGCAGTTCGTATTGTTCCTCGATGCGGTCAGTGTACAGTTTTTCAACCGCATCGCCGATTTTTGCATGCAGATTCTTCTTTTTCCGGGTTAAGATGGACTCATAGACCACATCGCGGGTCAGCGCATGTTTGAAAATATAAGCCGTTTCGGGAAATATTCCGCGTTCATATAAGAGCTCTGAATCCTTTAAAACCGATAAATGCGATAGGAGCTCCTGTTCGGGTAGCTCTTTAGCGCTCTTTATCAAGTCATAGCTGAATTCCCGCTCGATGGCAGAGCCGGTCTGAAGCACCTCTTTGGCACCCTCGGGCAACGCGTCCACCCGGGCCATGATCACATCCTGAACTGTGGATGGAATCGTCACATCCTGGATATCTTTTGCCAAGCGACATGTGTCGTTTTTTTTCTCGATGATCTTCAGATCATTAAGGGATCTGATGAACTCTTCGATAAAAAAGGGAACTCCTTCGGTCTTTTCCAGAATCAATTCTTCAAGATCACGATCGATGAACTCGGTGTCCAGAAGGTCGCTTACCATTGACAGGCTTTCCCGGTTGGAAAGCCGGTTCAGGTTAATCTGATTGTGATATGACTTGGCCCCCCAGGTATGCACAAACTCTGGCCGGTAGGTGAATATCATCAAAACCCGTGCCCCCGGTATGCCTTCCAGGCCATATTTCAATACTTCCTCTGAACTTTTATCGGACCAGTGCAGGTCCTCATGGGCCAGGATCAGCGGCCGTATCTGGGAACCTTTCAGGGTGATCCGGTTGATGACGTCAATAATTCGGTCTTTTTTTGCCTCGGGGCTCATGGGAATCCTGTCGATACCACTGTCTTTTACTGAAAAAAGCTCCAGCAGATAAGGCAGCGAAGATGCTTCATCTAACCCGATGATTTCCAGACCTTTTTTAACTTTTTCCCTGATTTGTGAATCCCCGTCCCCCTGGCGGATATCGAAGTTTGCTTTTAGGATGTCAATCACCGGATGGTAGGCAACCCCGCTGCTGTAAGACAGACACCTGCCTTCTAAAAACATCACATCTTCGCTGGCGACCGCTTTTCTGAACTCATACAGGAGCCTTGATTTGCCGATTCCGGCCTCAGACACGATCGAAAAGGCCTGTCCACGACCGCCTTTGGCGCGTTCAAAGCCATCGATTAGAAGTTCAAGTTCTCGCTCTCTTCCGACAAACGGGGTCAGACCTCTCTCCGCACTGACATCGAATCGGGTCCTGCTGGTGCTGGGGGCAATCGCCCGGTAGACTTTAATGGGTTCTTTCTTGCCTTTAATTTCTTTTTCTCCAAGGGCCTCAAACCGGAAAAGTCCCTCATTGAGCTTGAATATATCCTCTGTGATATAGGTTGTCCCGGGATCTGCCAGCCCTTCCATTCGGGAGGCTATATTTACCGTATCGCCAA
>JASFGZ010000043.1:0-16184 GCA_050123495.1 Desulfobacterales bacterium | reverse complement strand
GATTACGAGGAATCAAAAACCAAAATAACAGAAGCATTGCAAAAAAAATTAAAAACCAAGTCCAAATTTTATTTTAATGACCTGGCTAAAATTTTAGAAGCCAAGCCCCGCGAGGCCAAGAAGGTGATTAACCGGATGGTGCAGGAAGAGGTTCTGGAATACTGGTCAAGCGGATCTACTTCCCTTTACGGCCTGAAAGGTACCGGCAAACAGGCGGGTGCAGAACACGAGGAAAAGGAATAACCGGGTTCGTCCCTTTATTCTGCGACGCGTATATAGGCTTCCATGCATCAAGATGGCAAGTTTGCTTCCAGAATTTTGATTGCTGCCCTGCGCGGTGGGTCGGGCAAGACCATCCTTTCCATCGGATTGATTGGCGCCTGGAGAAAGCGTCGTAAACCCGTCGCACCGTTTAAAAAAGGTCCGGATTATATTGATACAGGCTGGCTGGCTCTGGCGGCCGGCCGACCCTGTTATAATCTGGACACCTTCCTTTTAGAGACACCCCAGATTTTACAGTCCTTTCTGGCCCACACCCGCAAAGATGATATTGCCGTCATCGAGGGTAACCGCGGGCTTTTTGACGGTATCGATCTGGCCGGCAGCACCAGCACGGCTGAGCTGGCCAAGTTGCTGAAGACACCGGTTCTGCTGTGTGTGGATTGCACCAAGATTACCCGTACCATGGCAGCGGTCATTTCCGGTTTAACTCAATTTGATCCGGATGTGATGATTAAAGGGGTTGTGCTCAATCGGGTGGCCGGCGCCCGTCACGAACGCATATTGCGTGAAAACATCGAACATTATTGCGACATTCCGGTTCTGGGCGCCATACCCAAATTGAGAAACCAGATTTTTCCGGAACGCCACATGGGCCTGGTGCCCACACCCGAACATGACTGGGCCGCCGAATCGATTGATGCCGCCGCGCAAATCGCCATCGAAAACATTGACTTAGACGCGATTTATGAACTCATCCAGAATCCGCCGCAGCTCGATGCCGAGGACAGAAGTCAGCAGTCAGCGGTCAGCATACACCCGACAGCGGACAACGAGCAGACAACCAGCACTGAAGCCAACAAGCCGATAATCGGCATTATTAAAGATGCCGCTTTTCAGTTTTACTACCCGGAAAACATCGATGCGCTGAACGAAGCCGGTGCCGAAACGGTTTTTATCAGCCCGTTGGCCGAAAAAACATTGCCCGCATTGGATGCGCTGTACATTGGCGGCGGATTTCCGGAAACCCATGCGAAAGAACTGGCGCAGAATGAAAGCTTTAGAAAAGAGCTGAAGGCGCTGGCAGAAAACAACCTGCCGATTTACGCAGAGTGCGGCGGTTTAATGTATCTGGGTGAAGAACTGGTACTCGAGGGAAAATCTTATCCCATGGCCGGCGTATTGCCGGTATCATTTGATTTTTATCCACGGCCCCAGGGGCATGGTTACACCATTGTCACGGTCGAAAATGAGAATCCCTTTTATGAAATCGGCACCGAGATCCGGGGGCACGAGTTTCATTATTCACGGGTGTTGCATTGGAGCGGTGGCGACAAAGATCTGGTATTCCGTATGCAAAGGGGTGTGGGAATCACCAAAGACAAAGACGGCATCTGTTACAAAAACGTGCTGGCCACCTATACCCACATCCATTCCCTGGGGACACCCCAGTGGGCGCCGACATTGGTCAGAAACGCTGCAATCCATCAAAAAAAAAAGACAAATAAGAAAAGAACACAGTGATACGGTGCTTATGGATAGCCATGAGGTTCGAAATGCGATCCTTGAATATGTGACCGCATCTCGCATAAAAATCACCCCGCCGCAGCTAGAGAAAACCGTATCGAATAGGTATGGGTTGACCAAAACCCGGATTAAAGCCTTGATCAAGGATTTGATTTCAAGCGGTGAACTGACTTACATTTACGAATACGGCAGTACCTTCCTGGAAAAATCTTTCAACAAACCGGTCCGCATTTCAACCCATGTGGTGATTATGCCCGCGGGACATTCATATCGGCCGGCGCCGGATGATGTGGTTATTCAAATTAAGTCCGGGGCAGCTTTCGGCGGCGGCCGTCATCCGACGACACGGCTGTCGGTCAAAGCCATCGAATATGTGCTAAAAGAGGTGCAACCGAACTGGATCAATCAGCACTGTTCCGTGCTGGACATCGGCACCGGGTCGGGCATTCTGGCAATAGCCGCCGTTTGCCTGGGCATCAAAAAAGGCCTCGGTATTGATATCGATCCCTGTGCCATTGCAGAAGCCACAGACAATATTGCGCTCAATCATCTGCAGAATCAGCTCGTTATATCGGATCGGAAAATTGATGCCATCGATCAGGTCTTTTCGTTGGTCATTGCAAACCTGCGATATCCGAGTCTAAAAAACTATTATCCGCAAATTTCAAAGTTAACCCAAACCGGCGGCTGGGTGGTACTCTCCGGCTTCCGGCCCCATGAGCGCGATATTTTGATGGATTTTTACACCGCCGAATATTTTAAATGTATCTGGACTGCCGATGAAATCGATTGGGCCGCGACTGTATTGAAAAAAAGATAAACTGAACAAAAAAAAAGCATGCATCCTAAACAACAATGCATGCCTTTTTTAACGTATTTTCTAGTTTTATTTTTTCTTTTTCGGATGGCACGTGTTGCAGGTTGTGGGGGCCTTGTCTTTGGGCTTGTATTTCTTGTTATATAGCTTGTGACATCCCTCGCAATTATCATGGAATGCTTCGGCCTGGTATTCCATTCTCTTTTTTTTGCGTTCTTCTTTGGGGACTTTTTTCGTCCGCATTTCTTTTTTTAACTTTACCGGCATTTCGGCGGGTATCTTGTGGCATTCAATGCACCGTTGGACATCGTCCCCTGCTTTCAACTGGGTAAGCGGCTTGTTGTTTTCATCGTGGTGGCATTCGCCACATCCGTTTTTATAAAATTCCGGATATTTTTCAGCGTATTCCGTCTGGTGTTTTTCGTGACTAAACTCCACAATGCCCCTTTTATGTTCTTTATATGCCGGGTCATTTAATTCGATCACCTTGGGAACGTCTTTGGCATATACGCCGGCCATAAAAAACAGGGCTGCAATTCCCGCAATCGCGCATGTCAGCAAACGCTTCTTATTCATAAGCATCTATTCCCTCCTTTGCGAATTGGTTTCCCCTTTTCCATCTCATCCACAGATCGCCTCACTTTTTATCAAGCGAAACTGGTTATGTCAATCATAAATAGCCAGTTGAAAAATCATATAACAAACTGAAAACATTTATATTATAATAAACATCTTTTTTTCAGCCTTTCAGCTATAACCCATCTCAAGTTGCCTCCAGCGGATTGAGACAGGTTCTAATTTAATGTGTGATATTATACTTGCCCGACATTAAAGACGTGTCGAGTTCAAAAAAAGACGACAACTGTTTTAACGATTTTGTTTCAGGATCGGCTTTCCGGGTGGTTGAATCGATCGGTTGCGGTGAGGCTAAGCTGCACTCTGCTCGGCTTTATCTTCCTTGGGCTCAGGCTCAGATTTTTTTTTGCCGAAAAGTCGGGCGCCGATGATGCTGAGCTCATACATCAACATCAACGGAAGTGCCATCATAACCTGGGTGACCACGTCCGGCGGTGTCAGTATTGCGGCGCCCGCAAAAAATAAGAGCAGGGCATATTTGCGGTTTCGTTTTAGGAAATCAACCGAAACGATGCCCAGCCGTGCCAAAAATGTTAAAACCATCGGAAGTTCAAATACCAGCCCGAAAGCCAATAACAGCTTGGCCGAAAAGCTCAGGTACTCTTTCATCGATGGAAGGGGCCGGATGGATTCGGTGGCGAATCCTAAAAAGAATTTAAATCCCCATGGAAACACGATAAAATAACCGAAAAGTGCGCCGGCAATGAAAAAGAATGAGGAGAGAAAAACGATGGGACCCAGCATACGGCGCTCTTTTTTGTATAAGCCCGGTGCGACAAACATCCAGAATTGATACAGGATTACCGGGCTGCCCAGCATAATACCTGACAGGAGCGCAACTTTTAAATAGGTGAAAAACGCTTCGGGCAGGCCGGTGAAGATGAGATGGTCTCCTTGTTCCATCACCTTCATCAGCGGACGAACCAGGATATTAAAAAGAATCTCTTTGAAACCGTAGGAAGCCACAAAACCGACACCCACAGCAATAAAGCATTTGATCAGTCGGCTCCTGAGCTCATCAAGATGAGACGTAAACGGAATTTTTTCATCCTCATCAACCATCTTCGCGGGCTCCTTTTGGCGTTTCCTTTTTTTCGGTGTCGGCTTCGATTTCTTCTTCGTCCTGCGATGATTCACTCGCGGTATCTTTTAATTCATCAATTGCCGGTTCCATATTTTCGCTTTTATCTTTACCTTCGGCCTGCTTGCCCCCGGCATCAACTTCGTCCTCTTTTTTCTCAACTGCTTCCGACTCATCGGGACGGCTAAAATCCGTCAGGGCGTCGAGGCCTGCGGATTCTTTGATATCATCACCGATATCATCAAAGGCCTTTTTTACATCGCTTAAATCCTCATCGATTTGGATGGTTTCCTTTAAATCGTTGGTTGCTTTTTTAAACTCTCGCAATGTACGACCCAGTGATTTAGCCAGATCCGGCAATTTTTTCGGGCCGATGACGATAAGCGCAATCGCCAGAATTAACAGCAATTCGGGCATGCCGATGCCAAACATGTGGTACCTCTAGTTCGCTTTTTGGGGTTTAAATTTTGTCAGAAAAGCCCATTAGTACTGGTTTCGGTTAAATGTGTCAAGGATAACCAGTATCTGTATCGCTTAGCTGAGTCCACTATCTTACTTTCATTTCTAACGATATCTATTTAATCAATTCGCCATTTTAAATCCGAAATCCGAATTTCGAAATTCGAAACAATATCAAAATTCGAAATCATGAATGACCAAAACAAAACGTTGGCATTGTTTTATCCGGCTTTTTTGGGGCCCCCCGAGCGTTTTGAATTTAGAATTTTTGACATTTGAATTTGTTTCGGAATTCGTGATTCGTGCTTCGAATTTGCCAAAATAAACAAACCCGAAAAGACTCTAATACCCAAAAGTTAAAACGCATGGTCAGCAGTTTTTAATGGCCTTATAAACTATTTTGGCCTGTCCGGTTTTAAAATCAGAAAATACAGCTTACCGGTATGAGCCAGATGTCCGGCGGCTATTTCAGCATAGGGACCGTTGCCCCAGAACAGATCCGCGCGACCCGGGCCCCGAATAGCGCCACCGGTATCCTGATTGAGCACAAAGCGATTGCAATCCGTCCAACTGTCGATCTGACCGGCACCATCGACAATCGGTTTTTTCGTTTGTATGAACGCCAGGGCCGCCGGTGGAAAGATGCGTTTGTCCAGTGCAATGGACCGGCCGGGGGTTAACAAAACGTTGATATAACCCAGGGGGCCTTCGGGCTCGATCTTGAAAAAGACATAGCTGGGATTGTAATTAAAAATCGACGCCATTTGCTCCGGATGGGCCTGCAAATAAGCCCGTATTTTTTGCATGGACATTTCTTCTCTGGGTATTTTTTGCTCTTCAATTAAAAGGCCGCCAATGGCTCGGTATGGTCGTCCATTGGTTCCATGATAATGCACATTGATCACCTCGCCGGTGTCCAGAAATACTTTGCCGGAGCCCTGGATCTGTAAGAAGAACACGTCCACCGGATCTTTAATCCAGACCAGCGGTTCTGCTTTGCCGACCAGGACGTCTTCCTGGTCGATTTCCCGACGGTCATAGTATGGGACGACGGTTTGCCCGGTGTAGCGACCGATGATGCTTTGCCCTTTGTATTTTTCATTAAAGGCGGAAAGATCGATTTTCATCAGATCTGTTGGCAGGGTGTAAATCGGATACTGAAATTCTTCGTCCGGATATAAACGGCCGCTTAAATGGGGCTCGTAATAGCCGGTAAACAAAACTTCGCCTTTTTGATTTCTGCCAACCGATTGGTAAACGATGTAATTGGAGCGTATGAATTTTTTTAATTCTCTGTCGGAGGGGTTCGTTTGAATAAAATCCAGAAAATGCTGCAGCGATTTTATCAAATGGGCGGCATCAAAGCGGTCTTTGCCAAATTGATAGGTTCGGTCGGCGGGCACCCGTTGCAGGTAGACCAGGCTTTTTAAGATACTGTGTTCCAATCCGTCGAGTTCCAGATCATCGCTAAAATCCGGGTAGAAAAAAGTAGACTTGCGGAACAACACCAATTCCTCCGGAGGCCTTTTAACGGGGGCCGGACATCCGGCGATCAAAACCGCAAGGACGGTTGTTAAAACCAGGGCGCATTTGGAATAAAAAGAGATGTTAATTTTCATTGGTTTCGCGTTTCGAATCGTTGGGGTTCAAGTTTGCTTTACAAAAGTCGGGGATATTCAGCGTCTTATCCTTTTTTCCGAACATAGGTGCCGCTTTTGCCGCCGGATTTTTTCAAGAGCCGGATCTTTGAGATCATCATTTCTCTATCATGGGATTTACACATGTCATAGATTGTCAGCGCCGCAACCGAGACAGCGGTGATGGCTTCCATTTCAACGCCGGTTTGATCAATGGCGCGCACCGTTGCTTCAATGCCCATGCAGCTTGCAGACGCATCCGGGGAAAAGTCAACCTGGATATGGGTGATATTCAAGGGATGGCACATGGGGATGAGTTCCGAGGTTTTCTTGGCAGCCATGACACCGGCAATACGGGCGGTCTCCAGGACATTGCCCTTTTTCACTTTGTGACTTTGAATCAAATCGAATGTTTTCGGATTCATATGGACTGTCCCGCCGGCGACTGCCGTGCGAAGCGTCGGTTTCTTTTTGGTTACATCGACCATCCGGACACGTCCTTTGTCATCGATATGTGTAAATGAAGACATGATCAACCCTCTGAAATGTAAATTATACTGAATATTATCCGAGTCGTTTGATGTGGCGGTGGGGCCATCTGTTACGCCACAAAATACTCCGTTTTATCGGTCACTGAAGTTTTTATGGCCTCTAAGGTGTCCTTTAACACCGAAATTACATTTTCTCTTATATCGCCGGCAACAATTAAATGCATGATATCCTCGCCCACCGCAAGATTCTTGTTTTCGACAATGTTTACCTGGATATCGACAATACCGGGCTTTTGCGACTGTTCCATTATAATCTGCTCTAATTTTGCATGATCCACGGCAACTTTGAGTCCTTTGACCTTGCGGCCGTCACGGGCGGTAGCTCGCACTACGCCATTGTGACATAAGATCATGCCGACTTTTTCGAAATCCGGGCGTCTTTTGATTTCATCCAACAAGTTCGCGATGTTCATCAGGTCCCCTTCTAAATCATTTCCTCCGCACGCTTTAAATCATCCGGTGTATTGATATTAAAAAATGACTGCAGATCGGTATCTATTTTGCGTAAAACTTTCTCCGAGACCGTTTTGATGCGGCTTTTTCGAAACGTTTTTATAATTTTTAGTTTCTCCTGCTCAAGATGATGCTGCGCTGGCTGGAGGCAGCGTTTGGAATAAGCCGCGCACAGGGGTTCGAATCCGGCGGAGGTTTCGGGCATGACAATATCGATTTGGGCTTCAATTTTTCCGATAACGGTTTCAACTATTTCCTTTTTCAAAAAGGGTGTGTCGCAAGCCGATATAAACGCAAACGGGTTTGTCATATAAAAGAGACCGGCGTGAATTCCGGTCAGAGAGCTTCGAATCGGGAAAAGATCCGATACAATCAACAAGTCCCAATCTAAAAATTTCTCGGGGGTGTTGGTTACCAGAATGATTTCTTCAAACAACTGGCTGTAAATATCATATATGCGATCCAGAATTCGGACCCCGCCCACTTGCAGGAGGGCTTTCTCCGTGCCGGCATAACGGGTGGACAATCCGCCGGACAGGATGACGCCGGTGCAGGGTAATTTGCTATTTAATGCCATGATGCAAAATCTTATCTAGAACCAAAATCCTATTTTTGAGATCGGTTCTATTATTAAAGGGGAATTGATAACACTTCAGCTTAAGAAAAAAGTGGGGCAAAATCAAGGTAAAATCAGGGGGTTTGCGTAACCAGTTTTTACTTTTATAATATATTTCTTGATCCGAAAACAAAGTTTAAGGTATTTACAAAGCTTATCTAAAAAAATATAGTTAAAAAATATTTAAATAGGATCCGATCCGTATTTAATATTCAATACGCCAGTACTCCAATACCCCATTACTCCAATTTCTTTATCATGGGCGTACATGAACATAAAAAAGAAGCACCCCAATCTGTTACCATGGGTATCATTACGGTTTCCACCACCCGGGCGTTGATCGATGACACCAGCGGTCAATGGATCCGTGAACAGGCTGAAGAAAAAGGGCATAAGATTGTTTTTCACACGGTGGTCCCTGATGACGCCGAAAAAATTGCCGCTACTCTGAACAAAGAGATCCAAAAATCAAATCCCCAGGTGATTTTGATGAGTGGCGGTACCGGAATTACGAAAAAAGATGTGACCATTGAAGCGGTCAGTCCCCTTTTTACGAAAGAGCTGAGCGCTTTTGGTCCGCTATTTGCCAAGCTCAGCATGGAGGAAATCGATTCCGCTGCCATTATGTCCCGAGCAACGGCCGGTGTTATCGTCAACACGGTTGTCTTTTGCATGCCGGGCAGCCTCAATGCTTGCAAACTGGCCTGCACACGATTGATTTTCCCGGAGCTGGGCCATTTGGTGAAGCATGTTCAAGATTAGAAGATTAGAACATGACTTCAACCACTTTTGTTTTACCCGTTTCTTTTTTTCCAGCTCGGGTCACGCAGACCTTTTTTATAGATCTTGCCCGATCCGGTTTTGGGCAGCTCGTCGAGAAAAACGATGGCCTTGGGTGCCTTGTAGGATGCCTGGTATTCTTTGCAAAAGGAGATGATTTCTTCTTCGGTGGCCGTCTCACCTTCTTTGAGCACTACCGCGGCATTTACCGCTTCACCCCAGCGTTCATCCGGGACCCCGAAAACCGCGGCTTCTAAGATTTTTGAGTGCATGTAAAGAACGTTTTCCACTTCCGTGGAGTATACATTTTCACCCCCGGTGACGATCATATCCTTTTTACGATCGACAATATTGACGTAACCCTCCGAATCAAGCGTTGCCAGATCCCCGGTTTGCAACCATCCGTCTGAGAATGCATTTGCAGTTTCTTCTTCAAGATTCCAGTATCCGGGCGTAACGGTATCCCCCTGCACCCAGATTTCGCCCACCTGTTGCTCATCGGCAGCAATCGGAACGCCGTTTTCGTCCACAACTTTTAATTCCACGCCGATAAACGGTCGCCCGGTCTTGGATTTGTATTTTAACTGATCGTCCGGAGAAAGTCCCCGGAGGGGCTCTTTTAAGATGCTAAATGTTAAATACGGGCTGGTTTCGGTCATGCCGTAGGTCTGAATGTAATCGCAACCGAAGGCCTTCATTATCAGGCGGACCAATTCCGGCGCGATCGGGGCGCCGCCGCTAAGGATTACCCTCAAGCTTGAAAAATCATAATCTTTTACGCGGGGGTGTTTAATCATCAGGTTGAGCATGGTGGGTATCAAATTGCTCAGGGTTATCTTTTCCCTTTCAATGGCTGCCATGACCGCTTCAGCCTCGAATTGGCCGACCATAACGTGACGCCCGCCGACCCAGGTTATGGCAAAAGTGGCCCAGGCATCGGCTAAATGAAACATGGCCGCAATGTGACCCCAGATATCGGTATCCACCAGCTTGAGCTCGGCGATGGTCCCCAATGCGTGACTACAGACGTTTTTATGGGTAAGCATCACCCCTTTGGGCCGCCCGGTGGTGCCGCTGGTGTAATACAGATGAGCGATCTGGTTTTCATCAACGCTTACAGATTCGAAGGCCCCGGTGTGGGCGCCGATGGCATCCTCGTAATTATGGAACGCGATTGCGGCGGATTTTTCAGGCCCTTCACCGATCCAGAGAATTCCCTCAAGGGGTGTGTCTTCCTTTAAGACCTTTTTTACCACCGGAGCAAACTGTTTTCCGGCGATTAACCACCGGCTACCGGCATCTTTTAAAATGAAAGCGACCTCTTTGGCCGCAAGGCGATAATTTAGGGGGTTGAGAATGGCTCCCAGACCGGCGGCAGCATAGTAGGCTTCCAGAAATGCATGCGAATTGACTTCCAGAATCGAGATACGGTCTTGAATTTGAATTCCCTGGTTTTGCAGGAACCGGGCAAGACCTGCCACACGCTCACCGATCTGTTGGTAGGTGAATGAACGCTCGCCGTCGATGACGGCCAGCTTTTCGGGAAATAAATCCAACGCCTTTTGAAGCGTCATCCAGATATTCATGCGCCTTGGCCCCTTGTTCGCATTAAAGTTATTGGGAATCTTTAGAAGTGATTTCAAAGCCCCATCTCCCCGCTCAGTGTTGCGGGGGCCCTCGAACCTGATCTGTGGTTTTGAAACCACTTCCAGATTGTTAATATTAATATCGCTAAAAAGGCAAGTCGAAAAACGCGGTCGTGTGATTTAGTGCGCGACAAGATAACATTTTCAAAATTATTGAGATTTTTGGTAAGATATGGTTGAAATGACGCTGGCGGCATTACTCACGAACAGAGCGCCCCATTTTGGATTGACATGCGCTGTGGGTTGACGAGAACCTATTTTGAGATAACTTTTTGTTTATAGAAACAGTCGATTCAGATCATAATATTTTTTAACAGGACATTATTATGGCTTTAGAAATCGAAAGCTTTGCGGAAGATTTTGATCCGCGATTTAAAATTTTCCACGAATTGATGGCCCGCAAGATAAGGGATATCCTACTGGTTTCGACGCCCTACGATGCCTGGATTTTGGAAGAAGATTGCCGGCTTTCAGAACGCATCATTCATGAGTATCGTGGATTGAATCTGAGCAACCCACCGCGATTTACCTGGGTATCTACGGCCCAGGAGGCCCTTGCCGCGTTTGATAAAAAAAAGTTTGACATGGTGATTACCATGAGTCAGTTGGCGGACATGAATGTCTTTGATTTGAGCGCGGAAATCAAAAAGAAAGTTCCGGATCTTCCCGTGGTTTTGCTGGCGCACGATTCATCACCGCCGCCGACCCAGGAATGCCTGCTGGACTTCACTCGACCTCCGGGCATTGATCGGTCGTTTGTCTGGTCCGGCAACACCGATATCCTGGTGGCCCTGGTCAAAAGTGCCGAAGACCGATTGAATGTTGAGCATGACACAGAATTTGCCGGTATACGGGTGATTCTTTTTGTGGAGGATTCTCCGACCTATATTTCCTCTTTGCTGCCGGTGCTTTACAGGGAACTGGTCAGTCAGACGCAGGCCATCATGGAGTATCGGCACCACGAAGAACACAAGCTGTTAACCATGCGTGCACGGCCCAAAATCCTGGTGGCCGAAAGCTTTGAAGAAGCGAATCAACTTTTTGAAAAACATGAACCCTATGTTTTGGGGGTAATTTCCGATGTTCGCTTCCCGCGAAACTGCATCCTGGATGAAAACGCCGGCGTGACCTTTCTTTCAAAGATCAAGAAGGAACGGTTCGATATTCCGCTTTTGCTTACCAGTTCCGAACCGTCCAATGCAGAAAAAGCCAAAAAAATTCCGGCCGCTTTTGTCGATAAGAATTCGCCCAGTTTGCATGCGGAGGTTCATTCGTTTTTTGTCGATCAGCTGGGTTTTGGAGATTTTGTTTTCCGTAAACCCGACGGCTGGGAAATCGCCCGCGCACCCACCCTGCGCAAACTTGAAGAAATTTTACGCCATATTCCGGAGGATTCATTTGTGCATCATGCCACCCGCAATGATTTTTCAAGGTGGCTCTTTGCACGCACGGAAATCATGCTGGCCTCAAAGGTACGCCCATTAAGAGATGAAGACTTTAAGAGCGTTGAAGACCACCGGCAATATCTGGTTTCACTGATCCAAACCTGGCGGCAACGTCGGCAAAAAGGCGTGGTGGCCAACTTTGAAGCCAGCGATTTCGACTTGGACACCGAATTTTTAAAAATCGGCAAAGGGTCCCTTGGCGGGAAAGCCCGCGGGCTGGCTTTTGTCGCTAATTTGCTTCAGCGGCTTCCCGCTATTCATAAAAAGTTTAAAGATGTAAATATTTTTGTTCCCCAAACCCTGGTTATTACCACCGAGGGGTTTGATTTCTTTGTTGAAGAAAATGGTCTCAGGGAACTCGCAAAATCAGATGCACCCGATGCGGAAATTGCCGAGGCGTTTCGCAACGCCAGCTTTCCCCAGTGGATTGCCGAAGATCTCAAGATCTATCTGGACAGAATCAAATATCCGCTGGCGGTCCGCTCTTCCAGCCTGCTGGAGGATGCCCAATTTCGCGCTTATGCCGGCCTTTATCAAACCTATATGCTTCCCAATGATCATCCGGATCTTGAGATACGGTTAGAACAATTGATCAGCGCCATCAAACTGGTATACGCGTCGACCTACTTCCGGGACCCCAAAGCATTTTCAAAACGGGTGGGTCACCGCACCGAAGAAGAGCGCATGGCTGTAATTGTCCAGCAATTGGTGGGAGAAAGATACGGCGGCTATTTTTATCCGGCCATTTCCGGTGTTGCCCAGTCTCATAATTACTATCCTTTTGCAAAAATGAAAGCCGAAGAAGGCATCGCCACCGTCGCTTTAGGTCTGGGCAAGACCGTTATGGAAGGTGAAAAGGCTTTGCGTTTTTCCCCTAAATACCCTCAGCTGCTTCCCCAGCGTTCCACCGTGGAAGATATTCTGGAAAATTCACAGCAGTTTTTCTACGCGTTGAAAATGGCGGGGGATCATCCGGAACTCGGCATCCATGAGGATGCCAACCTTGAAAAAAGGGATATCGGCGATGCAGATGAAGAGGCTCCGATACAATTGTTGGCGAGCACTTATATCCCGGATGAGCATCGCATCAGAGATTCCTCCCACATGCCCGGATACCGCGTCCTCACTTTCGCCCAGGTTCTCAAATACGGGCGATTTCCACTCGCCGAAGTGCTTTCCGAAGTTCTGGTTCTGGGCCAGGAAGGCATGGGCTGTCCGGTGGAACTGGAGTTTTCGGTAAACATTCCTCAGGGAACCGAGCCCAAGCCGGAATTCGCCTTTTTGCAGCTCAGACCCATGACCGCCCGTGCAGATTTGCTTCAGGTCGAAATCAGCGATGACGAAATGGATCGGGCGTTTTGCGCCTCCACCCATGCACTGGGCAATACGGAAACCAATGATATGGCCGACATCATCTATGTAAAACCGGACGAGTTTGATTCCGGACGGACGCAGCAAATCGCTCGAGAGATTGGTGAACTGAATTCCGCTTTGATGAAAGCATCCCGGAAATATTTGCTGATTGGCCCGGGAAGATGGGGATCCGCGGACCGCTGGTTGGGAATTCCCGTAAGCTGGGCCGAGATTTGCGGAGTGGGGGCGATGGTTGAAATCGCTTCGTCTCAATTGAGGGCCGATCCATCCCAGGGTTCGCACTTCTTCCATAATATAACGACGCTGGGGATCACCTATGCAACCGTGTCCGACGCTGATTCGGACTTTATCAACTGGGATTGGTTAAAGGCCCAGCCGGTGGTCAACGAAACTGCGTATGTCGCTCATGCTAAGCTGGACAGTCCGTTTATTTTGAAAGCAGATGGAAGAAGTTCACGGTGTGTGATGTTTACCTAAAACTTGTTTCGAGCCTTCATGGAATTAATTAAACGCCAACAGGAGTTGTGGTGAATTATTTAAAGCAAAATTATCTTGTTAGTGGCTTTTTAGCTTTATTCACAGTGTCAATGCTTTTTGTTATCTCACCTGCCGGGCAAACCTCAGCCCAGGAAAGCGCTGATAGCAAAAAGTTGCAGGAAATTCTGAAGATCTTTGAGCAAATAAGTTCGATTCCGCGCTGTTCGACAAAAGAAAAAGGTATCGTGAAATGGCTGAAGCAATGGGCAAAGCGCAACGGTTTAAAGGCCAAAAGCGATAGCAAGGGAAATCTTGTTATAAAAGTGCCCGCCAGCAAAGGATTTGAAAGCGCTCCCACAATTGTATTGCAGGGGCATTTAGATATGGTGTGCGAGAAAACCCCGGATTCCAAACATAATTTTTCGAAGGATTCCATCAATCTTATATACGACGGCGAATGGCTGCGGGCTGAGAAGACAACCCTCGGGGCAGATAATGGCATCGGGATTGCCATTTGTCTTGCATTAGCGGAAGACAAAAGTGTTGCCCATCCTTTCCTAGAGATGCTGTTTACAGTTCAGGAAGAAGTTGGGTTAAAAGGGGCTGCCAACATAAAATCAGGGTTCATCAAAGGAAAAAAGTTCATTAATGTCGATTCCGAAGGCGAAGGCACCCTAACAATCGGGGCAGCGGGTGGCACAATTTCTTTGATCACTTTACCAACATCCACAAAAAAATTGCCGAATCAATTTAAAGCTTACAACCTCAAGGTATCGGGACTCCTTGGCGGTCACTCCGGCATCGATATCCATAAGAACAGAGCCAATGCTATAAAAATTCTCGCGCGCACTCTCTATGAAATGAACCATTCGTCTCCAATCAGACTCATATCACTTAAGGGCGGAACAAGGGCAAATGCCATTCCCAGAGAGTCCGAAGCATTATTCGCTTTTGACCCGATACAATTGGAATCTGCTCAAGGCCTGATTGCAGAGCTTGCACAAACTATACAAAACGAATATGCCCCAACGGGAAAATCTCTGTCGATTGCGCTGTCCCAATCCGACCAGAAGCAAATGCCCAAGTCTGCAATCACGCATGAAGATACTGAAAACGTCATAAAACTTTTAGTCGATCTTCCCTATGGCCTTGCCGAAATGTCCTCCGAATTTGAAGGCAATGTTGAAATGTCGAATAATCTCGGACTGGCGTTTTTTAAGAAAAAAACTTTTACAGTCCTGAGTTTTGAACGCAGTGCAGTAATGAAAAAACTAGAGGGGCTGCATCTAAAAATTCAGGCTGCTGCTGCTCAGGCTGGCGCTAAAGCAAAAATTGTCGATAGCTTCCCGGCTTGGGAGATGAATAAAGATTCCCAGCTTTTCAAACGCAGTCAAACTGTATATCGTTCTAGATTCGGAAATGAACCACAAGTCCAGGTCGTTCATGGCGGGCTGGAATGTAATGTGATTGCAAAAAAAATTCCGACAATAGATATGATCGCAATTGGCCCCACAATTGAAAATGCCCACTCGCCAGATGAAAAACTTTTCATTCCATCTGTAGAAAAACTCTGGGAATTTCTGGTGGCGCTTTTAGCGTCATATGGAAAATAAGAGAGACTCAGTTTTCTACATTCAGCAAAATCGCCTTAATCCTTTTTCGGTCGCGCACCACAGCTTTTTATTCGCGCTTCTTGTACATATATTTCTGTACGTCTGTTTAAGTATCCTGTATGTAATAATCAATGTGATGCTTGCAGGCAGGTTTGCCATGCGAAAAAGAAGCGGCGCCCCTGATGCCCAAAGGGCTGAACGGCGATGCGCTGTCTGTGGTGAAATGCTTCGTAAATTTACTGGCTTTAACCGGACAAATTCTTTCAACTTAGTAATGAAGACGGCACAAACTCAAACAGCTAAAAATAATAATTTGATGATAACCGCCCTGGTTGCCAATCAAGCCGGTGAAATTTTTGAGCTTAATGGATATGCTGCGCTGGGAATGTCAGGGTCCACGCTTACGCCGCTGATGCTGGGCAATACTCGAAACATGCCTTATGGAAGTGAACTGATGTACCTGCCGGATCGAAGACCCATTCTATTAAATATGCGTAGCGGTAAAATGGAGACATTAAGTCAGAACCCTTACGCTCCCGGCGAACCTCTTTTTCCGGTTACTGCTTTTAATTCTCCGGGTTACGTCATTTCGTATCTGGGTGCCTATGTTGAAAATAAAAAAGTGCAATCGCTGCCGCTTTTTTCATATGGCGCGGTGGGGTGGCATCGGGGAAAATTTCGATCCGCTGTTATCCGTGTGGATCGGGAAAAGCGTCAGGACCTGCGGCTGATGAAGCCGGCTGATGTCGCTGCCGGTATTGAAAAAATGCGCGAACAGATGCCGGATAATCGCCTCCGGGCGCATCTGGAAAAATGTGCTTTGCAGTATGGGTGTCCGGCAGGGAAAAATTTT
>JASFGZ010000042.1:0-16285 GCA_050123495.1 Desulfobacterales bacterium | reverse complement strand
ATACGGGTTTAGATTTATGGCGATATGTTTTATCTGCCTCTCGGCCTTAAACTGCGCGGCTCACACCCCTTCAGCGAATAAACCCCATCATACCCCAAACGGATTTAAAAATGTTCATGGGTATGAAGAAAATAGCTTCTGGGATTTATTGAAATGGCGCCGCGAACGGGCCAACAGAGACATTCCCGGTCCTGAAAGCTATAATTTCCCTCTGGCGAAAAACAACCCGGATTTTTTAAAGCAAAATCGGAATCATAAAACCGCTACCTGGATCGGGCACGCAACGGTACTGTTGCAGATTGAGGGGTACAATATTCTTACGGATCCCCATTTTTCAAAACGCACATCACCGGTCCAGTGGGCCGGACCGCAAAGAGTGGCGCCGTTGGGGTTGGCATTTGAAGACCTGCCGCCGATCGATATTGTTGTCATTTCCCATGATCACTACGATGCGCTTGATGAGCAAACCATAATGAAATTGCGGCGGCGCCCCGGCGGAGAAAAAACGCGGTTCTATGTGCCCCTGGGCCTGAGAAGCTGGTTTGCGATCCGTGAGATTGATCAGGTTATCGAGATGGATTGGTGGGACCGGCAACAAGACGGAAATCTGGAAATCATAGCGGTACCGGTTCAACACTGGAGCAAACGCAGTATTTTTTCACGCAACAAAACGCTTTGGGCCGGCTGGGTGATAAAGTCCGATAGGTTTCGATTCATTTTCGTCGGCGATACCGGTTATGCGCCTTATTTCAAAGAAATCGGAGATAAACTGGGCCCTTTTGATCTGGCGGCCATCCCGATCGGTGCTTACGAGCCGCGCTGGTTTATGCGCAAGCATCATGTGAATCCTGAAGAGGCCCTGCAGATTCATCGGGACCTGCAATCCCGAAAATCGATGGCCATTCACTGGGGCACGTTCATATTAACGGATGAACCGCTGGATGAGCCGCCCAGACGACTGGCCACCGCCTTGCGGCAAAATAAAATTCCCGAGGAAAACTTTTTGGTTCTCAAACACGGTGAAACGGTCATTCTGGATTAAAAATAATTAAAGTCTTTTGACTTTAATTATGTGGACAAAACGATTCTGAACGACTAAGATGCTTGCGGGTTATTTGGGAATAAGCGCTGCTGATTTGACGAGCGGCATATGGATATAATCCGGTAAAAACAAAAAGAGGTAGATGATGCTCTATATTGGTAAATTCCTACACATGACCAATCAGCAAGAGGAAGAAGAATCGGAGAGAAGACATGGAGAGTTCAACCTGATTGTTCAGGCTGAAAACGGCCAGGCAGCGGTTGAGCGTTTTAAACAACGTATCATCGATTCCAGAGAAAACAGCGATTTATTTGAGGGCGACAGTTCCATCTATATTGTTCATCTTTTGGAACTGGAAGAATTTCCCAGCGATCGCGCGCGATTACTATACTACAAATCGATTGCCGGTGATCCGGTTATGCCGTACATCAGTTGCTCGGCACCCAACGGCGAAACGGACGGATGCCGGATTTTAAACTGGATGAAGAACAGGCCGGAAATCGACGGCGAGGATGCCAGCTTGTTTATTGAATTCAAAAGCGGATGACGTCTTAAAAATAGTGCCATTCCCTGGAAATGTTATCGTGTTTTTTCTCCGTGTTATTCTGTAAGATCCGAATCCAAATTGACGCCCTATTTCTTTATACCTTTCAAGATGATCACCTGGCCCACACCCAGAGATCAGGCTGCTTCGGATTGATTGCCTTTGGACTGGCGGGCATGCCGCTCGAAGTGGTGGCACTGATCCATACGGCCGACGCCTCTGGCATTTTATCGTTCGCGATCATTCATGTCTATATGATCGCCAGCGGCCCTACCAGCCTGACACATACTCGCGCCATGATTTCCGGATGGGAAGGATTAGAAAACCTAGAAACCGCCGAGGATTGGGACATCAAAACCAAAGCGGCTAAATCAGTTCAGGTTGATGTCAGGGCTTTCATTTAAGGCTTGATGGTTTTGTTAAGCCGGGTTGAACACCAATTGCCCCAATTCTATTGTTCATAAGACACTCAGGGAGGGCTTATAATGAAAAGCCCCCGTTTTGCTCTATTACTATAGTGAACTCTTCATCTCTGCAACGATGCCATTGAACAGCCCATCCTTGACACACGACTGTCCTTTCCTTAATATTCTTGCAATAATATTATTTTAGTGTGGAATGTGCATTCCTGTTGAATGGGGGATTTCGCCTTGAGTGTTAAGAATGATCATCGATTCCTGCGGATATTGATCGTTGAGGATAATGCCGATATCGCCGAAAACATTGGCGACTATCTGGAACAGCAGGGTCATGTACTTGATTTCGCCATGGACGGTATCGGTGGTTTGCACCTGGCCCTGACACATGATTTTGATGTCATTGTATTGGATATCATGCTGCCGGGGATGGACGGATTGACCTTTTGCCGCAAGCTGAGAAAAGAAGCAGATTGTAAAACACCGGTTTTGATGTTGACTGCGCGCGATACGTTATCAGATAAATTGGAAGGGTTTGACGCCGGTGCAGATGATTATCTGATCAAACCTTTTGCCTTGGAAGAGCTTGCAGCCCGGATCGGTGTTCTGGCTCGGCGGGGGGATCAAATCTCAAGCTCTCGGATGCGGGTCGCTGATCTGGAAGTTGATATCGGAAAAATGCAGGCCCAACGCGCCGGGCGCAAAATTGAGTTGAATCGGGCCTGTTTTAAGATTTTGATCATGCTTATGCGGGTACATCCGAATGTTGTCACCCGTAGAGAATTGGAGCATGCTTTATGGGGCGATACGCCGCCCGGCAGTGATGCCTTGCGCAGTCATATATATGTGCTTCGCAGCGCTATTGATAAACCGTTTAAGCATTCTTTATTGGAAACCGTCCACGGTGTCGGCTACCGATTGGTGGTACCGGATGAGATTTCGCCATAGTCTACATTCACGGATTATTTTTGCCTTTTGTCTCTTTGGTGCTGTTCTGGGAACTGCATACGCAACTGCCGTATATATTTCTTTAGACCTGATCGATGATCATTTAATCGACCAGCGCCTGCGTGAGGAGGTTGAATATTTTACCGATCACTATAAATACCACCGCCTTTTGCCGCGAACGACCTCGCCGTATATCACCGCTTTTATGGGTACAGAATCCATGCCGCTGTATGTCATCGAATTGATTGAGGGGCTGGCTGACGGTTTTCATGAGGCCTATAGCGGGCCGGATGAATACCATATTGCGGTCCAAAAGTTGCCAGACCAAGAAAATTATCTATATCTCCTTTATGAGGTCAGCGCTCTGGAATTTACCGAAAAACGCAAACTGAACATCGGATTTGTAATGTTCGGCGGTGTGTTTCTGATCATTCTCTTAGGATGGTGGATCGGCCGGCTGACGTCCCGAAAAGTCATTGCCCCGGTTATTCATCTATCGGACCAGGTAAATAAATCCGGGCCGGGGAACCTGCCCACAGATCTTTCCAAGGATTATGTTAACGATGAGGTTGGAACACTGGCCGTGGCGCTGGAACAATCCATGAAACGGATCAAGGCTTTTGTGGAACGGGAGTATCAGTTTACCCGTGACGCCAGTCACGAACTCCGAACACCGGTTACGGTGATCAAAGGTGCAGTTGAGTTATTGCGCCAAAAGCTCAATCCCCTTGAAGAATCCGTGTTGCGACCCCTGGACCGTATTCAGCGGCAGGTGATCAACATGGAAAATATCATTGAAGCATTGCTTTGGCTATCCCGGGAGGAAGTATCTGCTGACCCCGATCAATCGTTTTCAGTGCTGCCGCTGGTCCGGGATGCCATCGAGGAGAATCGGCAACTAATTGCCGACAAATCGATCGATATCAACCTGGTTGCCGAAGGGAAGCCGGTATTAAATGTTCCTGCGCCTCTTTTCCAGATCGCATTAACCAATCTTATTCATAATGCGGTTCGTTATACTTCCAACGGTCATATCACGGTTTATGTGCGCGATGATCGGGTGCTGGTCTCGGATACCGGGATCGGAATTGACGCATCTGATTTAGACAAACTAACACAGCCACACGTGCGCGGCGCTGTCAGCAATGGGTTTGGTTTGGGTCTGTCTATTGTCAGCCGCCTGTGCGATCGCTTCGGCTGGCAATTTGAGATGGAAAGTGAAGTGGGCCGCGGAACGACGGTTCATTTGATTTTTAGGTCAGCTGGAACCAAAAAATTCTAGTTCGAACCCATCAATTTTACCTTCTTCTCAGCTTTTACCCTTCTTCAGACGTGGATTTCACAATCTTTTTACATCGATTTCACATTTTTTTCACATACCACATAGTAGGACTGTTGTGCGAATAGCTAAACCGGGTGTGATTCAAAGCCGCAACTGTCAAAAAATGCCCTGCAACACTTCATCCCGAAATTCTAAATGCGGGTAGTGCCTTATGAATCGGAACGTTAAGATAGAGAAAATCTCATCAGATCGGCGGGCTTTTATTAAGGCCGCTACGCTGTGCGGCGGGGCAGCCATTTTAACCGGTATGCCGCTGGCCACATACTTTATTGCTCCGGCAATGAAAAAAGGAACCGGAAAATGGATTGATTTCGGGACGGTCGAGGATTTGAAGCCGGGCAGCTTCGAAATGCTGTCTTACGAGTTTATGGTCAAAGACGGCTGGCTGGTTTTGCCCCAGCGGGGCTTTGTCTGGGCAAGGAACGAAGCCGACGGCAAAATTAAGGTCTTTTCATCGACCTGTACCCATCTGGCCTGCAATGTGATCTGGCAGGAAGATGCCAAGATTTTTGAATGTCCCTGCCATTCCGGTCGTTTTGATGCCGATGGTCAGCCCATCGCCGGTCCCCCAACCAAGCCATTAATGGTTTTGGAGCACAAAATAGAAGACGATAACCTGATGGTCTATTTGACCGTTTAGCCAAAAAACTTAAATTTAAGGAGGTATTATGCGTAAAAAAATTTTATTGACGACACTGTTATGTCTGGCTTTTGTTGCCGGCGGATTGCATCTTAATACCAGTGAGGTGACGGGTGCAGCTAAAGAGACCCTGACTGCAACTAAAGTCAAAGGAGCGCCGGCCGGTTTAGATGATCCCGCCTGGCAGAAAGCCAAAGCAGTTAATGTTCACTTTGAGGGCAAAGAAAAATTTGCCGGTAAAAAGGCTGCGGTCACAACAAAAGCCGTTTATAGCAATGATGAAATTTATTTCTGGTTCACCTGGAAGGATGCGACCAAAAGCGTGACCAAGGGGGCTTGGAAATACGACGGCCAGAAGTGGGCACGTCAGGGGGGCAATGAGGACCGTATCTCACTTTTATTTGAAATCAACCGGATAAACAACTTTGCCACCAAAGGTTGTGCGGTTGTGTGCCATGTGCCTGCTGGGGCTCCAAATGCGAAAGACGGCAAGTTTGGCACCGCCACGGCGGCTGAAAAAGGTGATTTATGGCACTGGAAGGCGGCCCGGTCTGATCCGGCCGGATATGCCGATGATACATGGGTGACTCAGATCAGCGCGAAAAAGGGTGGACGCAAGGGTGACGCCGGCAAGGGCGGCGACTTAAGAAATCAGACCGAAGATAAGTCCAAACCCAAGTATGGCTTGGCGCCGGGCAAGAAGTTGGCAAAAAATGGTATCCTGCTGGTATCGCATTCAGTGGAAATTAAAGACTACGGTGTATTTAAAGCCGGAGATACCCTCACTTATCGCATGCCCAAGCCGCATGCAGGGTCCCGGGCCGACATTAAAGCGCAAAGTCGCTATGCCGATGGCAGCTGGACGGTGGTGCTTTCCCGCAAACTTGATACCGGTAACGATGATGATGTGGCGTTTAACCCCAGAAAGAAATACAATTTCGCCATGGCGCTGTTTGACGACTCCGGAGATGAGGACTCCTATGACTCCGAAGTCTTAACTTTACAATTTGCACGTTAAGACAACATTGCGTGGGGGAGCCCACCTTGAAGAAGTCAAACGAGAACCAGCCTGAAACATTATCTGAATATCTGGCGTTAGATCGGATTATTGCCAGATTAAAGGAACTGCAAGTTCCAGCTGATGCGATTACGTGGCACCGTTTCTTTGGGGCCTTGCTTTTAGTCCTGTTGATTTTGCTTTTTCTTTCAGGCGCCTTCATGACTTTTTATTACTCACCGGCACCCGGTTTCGCATACGATAGTGTTGACTACGCCCAATTCACCCTGCCATTTGGTGATATGATCAGAGGCATTCATTATTATAGCTGGAATCTTTTACTGATTGTGATGGGGTTGCATCTTATCCGAAATTTTATTTTCGGCGCTTACAAGTCACCCCGACAGCTGGTTTGGGTCTCCGGGTTGTTGATCATGTTCATAATTCCTCAACTGATCATAACCGGAGACCTGCTCCCCTGGGATCAGAAAGGCTATTGGTCCACCCAGGTGCGTATCAGTATTATTGCATCGATTCCGCTTGTGGGTGATTTCATCATTCGGTTGATTCAAGGTGGCCCCCTCACGGGCATTGTTGCTCTGACACGATTTTATGTGTTCCATATTGTTTTTTTACCGAGCCTTTTGATAGTTCTGATGGTGATACACTTCCATTTTCTGCGTCATCGGGGACTGTCCGGTCCTATGGTCGATGATGATCCACATCGTCGGACGATTTCTTTCTTTCCGCAATTGGTAAATCGCTGGATGATTTTGTTTCTGTCCGTCACCGTGGTGCTGGGACTGATTTCCTGGTATTGGCCGGCACCCTTAGGCGATCCTGCAGATCCCACCGACTCCAGCTACATTCCCAGACCTGAATGGTGGGTGCTTCACCTAAATCAGTTGGCGACGATCTTTAAAGGGCCTTTGATGGTGATTGGAACCGTCATTATCCCCGCCGGGCTTATGGCTTTGTTTATTGCCCTGCCGTTTATTGATACGTCACCCCATCGACATCCGATCCGTCGCAAAAAGGTGACACTTGTTGCAATAATCATAGCTATCGTTTTGCTGGGCTTAACCGTTATGGGCTATGTTGAGCACTTTGGAGAACCTCATCCGTAAAGGAATTAATTAATATTTGCTTTGGCTTATTGCTTTTCAATGCTTGCAGCTTTTTTTGAAAAGCAGCCATGCAAAAAGGGAGATTTGATATGAAAGTCCGGACAATTCTCAGCATCCTTTTGGGCTTGGGCTTAATCGTTGAGATAATGATTTTGGGTCTGGATAATCTTGCGCGCGCCCACACATTAATTGTAACCGCCAATTATACAAAAGAGGCCCCTAAGGGATTGGATGACCCGGCCTGGAATAAAGCCAAGGCCGCCCAACTTCTTGTGGAAGGCAGGCAACAGATCGTTGGAACGAACGGCACCGTAACGACCAGAGCGCTTTATACGGACGACAGTCTGTATTTTCTATTTAAATGGAAAGACGCTACCCGCAGTGTTACCAAGCAATCCTGGAAGTTTGACGGCCAAAAGTGGTTGCATCTTAAAGGCAACGAGGACCGGATTGCACTGTTGTTCGAGATTACCCGGATTAACAAGTTTGCCACCAGAGGATGTGCCATAACCTGCCACAGCCCGGCAGACATCCCCAGAGAAGAATGGAAACTTGCCACAAGGACCGCGGATGAGAAAGGTGATCTCTGGCACTGGAAAGCAGCCCGTTCCGCCCCTTATAACCACGCAGACGACGCCTGGCTGACCGTGGCAGGGAATCCGACGGGATCATATCGGGAGACCGGGCGCAGAAAAGATACTGGTGCCGGCGGAGATATCAAAAATCAAACCGCAGATACATCCCGGCCCCTTTACATGCAAGATCCGACCCAAAAGCCCTCAGCCCCTGGTTTTCTGCTCATGGAAGAGGCGGTTAAGATCACAGACTATAGCGTTTTTCAAGCCGGCGATGTAATCCCTTATCGTTTGCCGGTAAAGCCTTCCGGTTCCCGCTTTGACGTTAAAGCCATCAGTCGACACGCCGATGGAGGATGGATGGTCATGCTCCATCGTAAGCTAAATACGGGTCATCAAGACGACGTGGTATTTAATCCTAAGAAAAGATACGGTTTTGCCCTGGCCGTGTTCGATGATTCAGGATCTGATCATTCCAAGGCCACCGAGCCGATGACGTTGATATTCAATCGTTGAGATTTAGTCCCGCCTTCAAATTTCTTGCTAATCCTCGCAGGCGCAACACATCATTTGTAAAAAAATCTGGATTCTGTGACACTGCCAATGAATTACCGGCATAAGTTTTGCCTTCTAAATTTTTTTCTTGACACCGTATAAAGTTTGTTATACCTAACTTTTTCGATTTATTTTGAATCACATCATTTATATTCGGAGGATTGAATCGGGATGCGAATCAACATGCGCAACATGCACGATAATCAAGCAGGCACGATTGCCAGCATCAAAGTAAGCGGTGAGCTGGGCCGGCGCATTCGCGATATGGGGCTTGTGCCGGGTACGGAAATTAAAGTTCAGGGACGCGCGCCCTTATATGACCCCGTGGCCTTAAGAGTTCGCGGCGCAACCCTGACGCTGCGCAACAATGAAGCCGACTATATCGAAGTGGAGGTCGAATAACATATGGCACCTACGGTTGCATTGGCCGGAAATCCAAACTCCGGCAAAACCACCCTTTTTAACGAACTCACCGGATCGCGTCAGCGTGTGGGAAATTATCCCGGCGTGACGGTTGAAAAAAAAGAAGGGACCTATGTCCGTGACGGATTTAGACTCCATATTGTCGACCTCCCCGGGACCTATTCCCTGACCGCCTATTCTCTGGAAGAAGTGGTGGCCCGTGATTTTCTGGTCAACAAAAAGCCGGAAGTGGTTATCAATATCGTTGATGCCTCCAACCTGGAACGCAATCTGTATCTGGCCATCCAATTTCTTGAGATGGGTATTCCAATTTGCATTGCCCTCAACATGATCGATGTGGCCAAAAAACGGGGGATCAAAGTCGATGCCAATAAACTTTCAACCCTTCTGGGAGTGCCCGTGATCCCCACGGTGGCCCGCACGGGCAAAGGCAAAAAGGAGCTTATGCACAGTGCCGCTCAGATGATGCATGCAGATAGTGAATTGGCTCCGCTAAAAATTTCCTACGGGACCGATATTGATCAGGCGCTTTCAAAAATGGAAGCGGAAATTAAGGCCGGCAATTTTCTGACCGACACCTATCAGGCGCACTGGATTGCATTAAAGTATATGGAAAATGATGAACAGATTCTTAGCAGAGGTAAAAAGGCAAATCCGGAACTGGCGAGCCGGCTGGAAGAAGTGGTGCGCAACGTATCCCACCATCTATTGAGTACGCTGGATACCTATCCTGAGGCCATGATTGCCGATCATCGCTATGGATATATTAAATCGATCCTAAAACAGGGGGTCATCCACCACAAATATGATCAGAACAGACTTTACAGCTCGGATCGAATCGACAAAGTGCTTACCAATCGCTTCGTAGGCCCCTTAATCATGCTGGCGGTGCTTGCCGGACTCTACCATTTTACCTTTACTTACAGTGAAGTGCCGGTGGGTTGGCTGGAAAGTTTTTTTGGCTGGCTGGGGTCAACCCTGTCCGCCATTCTCCCGGAGGGCTTGCTGAAATCGCTGATCGTATCCGGAATCATCGATGGTGTGGGCGGTGTCCTGGGGTTTGTACCTCTCATTATGTTTATGTTTTTCGGAATCGCCATATTGGAGGATTCCGGATATCTGGCCCGGGTGGCATTCATGCTGGATCGGATATTTCGGATATTTGGCTTGCACGGTAGCTCCGTAATGGCCTTTATTGTATCCGGCGGCATCGCCGGGGGATGCGCTGTACCCGGTGTAATGGCAACCCGAACGCTCAAGTCGCCGCGCGAGCGTCTGGCCACCTTGCTGACTTTACCGTTTATGAACTGCGGTGCCAAATTGCCTGTATTTGCCTTACTGATTGCCATATTTTTTGCACAATATGAGGCCGCAATTATGTTCTTGATTACCGTCGGTGCCTGGGCCGGTGCGCTTCTGGTTGCCAAGCTGCTGCGGATTACGGTGATCAAAGGGGCGTCAACCCCGTTTGTTATGGAACTTCCCCCCTACCGCATGCCGACCTTTAAAGGTTTGGCCATTCATACCTGGGAACGCACCTGGCAGTATATCAAAAAAGCCGGCACGATTATTTTGGGCTTGTCGATCGTCCTATGGGCGATGATGATGTTTCCCGGTCTTCCGGATTCAAAAGTCCAGGAATTTGAAAAATTAAGGCAGGCTGAAATAAACCGCGTACCGGCCACGGTTGTCCAACAGTTGAAAACTGCCGTAAAAAACAGCGAACTTTCCGACCAGGCCCAAAATCTCAAAGAAAGACTTCAGCGCATCGATGCCGTCGAAGCTGAGGCCGGATTGAAAAGTTCGATTGCCGGTCGCATCGGGGGGGTATTGGAAGGTGTATCCCGCTGGGCGGGTTTTGACTGGCGGATCAATATCGCGCTGGTCGGCGGCTTTGCTGCCAAAGAAGTGGTGGTTTCAACCCTGGGCACCGCATATTCTTTAGGGGAGGTGGATCCGGAGGCAACCGGCCCTCTGTCTGAAACCCTGGCCAAGGAACCTGGCTGGTCGCCGTTGATGGCGATCGGGCTGATTGTGTTTACGATGTTCTATTCGCCCTGCTTTGTTGCGGTTATTTGTATATCCAGAGAATCCGGTTCCTGGAAATGGGGCGTGTTTGCCATGGCATTTAACACGGCACTGGCCTTTGGTTTGGCAGTGCTTGTTTTTCAAATTGGTTCCGCCTTCGAATTTTTGGTGAAATAAAATGCAAACTTTTATTGTTATTTTGATTGTCGCAATTGCCGCGGCATTTCTTATTCGAAATTTTTTAAAAAAATTCAAACAGAAAGATCAGTGCGGCTGCGGATGCTCCGCCTGCCCCACGGATCCGATATCCTGTGAAGAAAATCCGGATAATTCCAAAATGACTTAAGATTCAAAGGAAAACTAAAATGAGCCCTGCAGAAGCGTTAAGTTCCAATATGGAAGATTATCTTGAAGCTATTTTCCATATCTCGCAAGAAAAACAGGCTGCCAGAGCCAAAGATATTGCCGATCGGATGATGGTGAACAAATCCTCAGTAACCGGGGCCCTGCGATCGCTTTCCGAGAAAGGTCTAGTGAACTATGCACCCTACGATATCATCACCTTGACAGGTAAAGGCAAAAAATTGGCGGTAGAAATCGTCAGAAGGCATGAAGCCCTCAAAGAATTTTTCATCAAAATTTTGTTAATTGATAAAGATGAGGCTGAAGAAGCCTCCTGCAGGGTCGAGCACGCGGTTTCAAAAAATATTATTGATCGGCTCATTGACTTTGTGGAATTTATGGAAATATGCCCCCGGGGCGGTAAAGAATGGTTAAAAGGGTTTCGGCGCCATTGCGAAGACGGTGATACGTCCAAGATGTGCGCGAACTACATATCCGAATGTCTTGAAGATTTGAAGAAAAGAGAACGCAAACTCCTATCCTCGGACCAAACGACTGCTTCCTGAACGCTTTGAACTGTGAACAAACAGGGCAAAAATGGAGCTGAATCTGTGGTGGGGGGTATTATTATGGTGGCGCGTCTTTGGGCAAATCCTGAATAATTTTTTTTAATTTTTTTGAGAAGTCTTCAGGGACCGGCCGGCTTTCCGCCTGTTTGCACAGGTCAACGGTTCGTTTAAGGGTCTGCAGGCACACAAAGCAGGGGACGCATTCTTTAACGTGTCTTTCGATGTCTTTGCAGGTGACCTCATCCAGCTCATTATCCAGATACTCGGAAAGTTTTTCAAACAGCTCCAGGCAGTGTTTATGATTGTGCTCATCTTTATTCATTTTCAAAATACCCTTTCAATTTGTCTCTTAAAAATAAGCGTGCCCGGTGTAATCTGACTTTCACATTCGCATCCGATAAATTCAAAATCTGGGCGGTTTCGGCCGTACTGAATCCTTCGATGTCCCTCAATACAATCACCAGTCGATACTTTTCAGGAAGCGTAAAAATGGCCTCGTTGATCTTGTCTAAAAGCTCATCGTTTAGCAGTTTATCCAGGGGCATCAGCGCCCATCTGGGAATCTGATCGGGAACCTCGGTTTCATCTTGGGGAAAAAACTCATCCAGGGACAGTTCCCGTTCCGGGGCAAATTTTGACTTTCGCCGCTTTTTAATACAGGCACTGGCCGCCACCCGGTAAAGCCAGTTTTTAAATTTGGTTTCGTGCCGGAAGTTTTTTAAGTATTTAAAGACATTCAGAAAGGTTTCTTGAACCGAATCTTCGGCATCGGCTGCATCCCGGCACATTCTGAGGCTGAAATTATACAGCTTTTGCTCATACCGTTTGACAAGGTCCGGGAAACGATCGAATTGGCCTGAATTGATGGCCTGAATGAGTTCAAAATCTTTATCTTTTATCTTTTTGCGGTTCGTTCGCTCGGGTGCTGTCATGTTTGCTTGTCACCTGACAAGAATCTTGCAGTCAGGTCGATATGCCCAATTTAGGCAGAATATAGGCCTGCAGGAGATACCAGATTCCCACAAAGGCTAAGATAATGATAATTTCTTTCATCATCAAACTCCCCGTAAGTTAATAAGTTTTTATCGCTCATTTGTCCACTGTTTTTTAAAATCGGGCCATATCGGTTGACAAGCAAAACCGGAATGACAAAACCAATATATCTAAAATTATAGTCTCTATTCATTCTTTCAGTTCCGGGCATTCAGCGATCGTCTCAGCCAGGAGCTGCATGTGATCTTTTTCAATTTGAGCGATGGACAGAAAAACATGGCTGGCATCATCGTCCCGGCTCATGTTGGCCATGGTCCGGTATACATCATATGCACGGAACTCGATTTCAAGGGCCAACTCAAAGAGGTTTAGGCAAAAGTTTTCTTCGATGATTTCAACCTTGCTGATGGCGTCGTGCAGATTTTCACCTCCCTCCAAAATATCCCCCGTAAGACGCGCAAACAGCGCGTCAAAAGGCTCGGGATTTTCGGTTATCAATCTCCAGAACCGATAGATGCTTCTTGCATGTGCTTCTTCTGCATCAACCAGCGGTTTGATCGTTTTAACAAAAGGCTGATCGGCAAAGGTCTGGAGCACATATCGGTAAAACCGTAAAGCACCTTTTTCAAGATCCATCGACTTCAATAGCATATCAGCCGGGCTTTCAGAAGCGGTCACCGCTTGGACTCTGGGAAAATCCGATAAGGTTTTGCCATCCCAGGCCATGATTCCGCCGCGCAGGTTATAGATTTGTTGCAGGGAAATGCCACTGCCGGCTGCGATTGCAGCCCCCGCCTGACTGCGGTTTCCGCTTCGACAGTAGAAAATGATGTCCTGCTCGGAGGGAAGGTCCGGTAGGGCAGATTCCAAATTCATCAGGGGAACGAGCTTTGCGCCCGGAATGTGGCTCTGGGCATATTCAACCGGCTGCCGGACATCAACGATAAGATAATCTTTTTCTTCATTTTGTTCGATGTAACTTCTGAGCGCTTCAGCTGAAATATTTTTAAATTTCAAATTTTCCATTTCAATTCACCGCTGTGTCAGCCAGCGCCTTTTGCGTACCAGGCAGTAACCGGTTACCATTAAAAACGTTATGACCAGTCCCAGATGGGCGATATCCAGGAAAATGATGAATTCCGGTTCAAAACGGCTTCCGGCGAGATTTCGGAACACCAAAAATATGCCCGACACGAGGATTCCAACCAGAATGATACCCCGGACATAACCGGATGGGGTCAGGCGAATGTTTTTCTTTTGTAGAATCAGGTAATCGATGATCATATAGCTCACCAGCGCCAGGATTACAATCGCCCCCAGGTAATGAATATAATGGGTCACGTAAAATTGGGCCAGCCATCCAAAACCGGGGATATCGGCAATGTAATAGCGCTTAAAAATGGGCATCTGGCCGAAACCGCTGAGGGTTAAGAAAAAAACAGTAATCAGGTAGACATAACGTACGATACGGTTGGATGTTTCTGATATGGCAGTTTGTGGCACTCTCATTTCAACAGGCTCCTTATGTGCTATTGAGGATTCTTTGTTAGCTTGACAAATTTCCCGACTGCCGCCGCAATCCCGGCCACCGGGGCAAGCACCATTGCCGCGGTCAGGTTGTTGGCCTGGGCCATGGTGTCTTTTACCGGTTTGAGATGGGGTTTGCCTTTGCCCGTTTCAATGGCTTTATTCAGCTCCTCAAACGGTACCGGCGAAACATAAATCGTATTGGTTCCGCCGTTTTCGTCTTCTCCATAAATATAGCCGTTTATTTCTTTGGCCAGCGCATGGGCTTTTTGGATGATTTCATTCCGCGGTCCGATGGTCTGCACATCTTCAGGGCAGGCTTCGATGCAGGCCGGCAGCTCCCCTTCGGCAATTCGGTTGTGGCAACGATCGCACTTGTACATCACACCATTGCCGGCAAAGGAAGGCAGAATATCAAGGTACAGACCGGTTCCGGTCTGGCGCTGGGGGATGTCCCAGGGACACACCTTCTTGCACTTGGAACCCCCGAGGCAAATATCGGAATCAATCCTTGAAATACCATTCTCAAGCTGCCGCGCAGCTCCCCAGGGGCAGAGTTTGACACACGGTGGATTGACACAATGCATACAGCGCCGAGGCAGTGTGATTTCCTGTTCTTCACCGTTTACATTGACAATCGCATGTTGAATAAAGAGCCAGTTATACGGAGTCAGGCGCTCGGTAACATCCTGCCTTTCCGACCAGTCTTCAACCGGGACTCTTTCGGGGTACATTTTGGGAAACGGTTTCTTGGGCTGCGGATATTTATCGGCGTTTACTTCGTTGCACGCCTCAAGGCATGCTTCACAACCGACACATTTGCTGATGTCGAGTAAGGTCGCCAGCTGGGTTTCTTCTTGTGGTGCGGCTGCTGCGGAAGCTCCCGGGATGCTGCCGGCAGCCAGCCCGGCCGCAGCTGCGATTCCGCCCCTTAGGAATGTTCTTCTTGAAATTTCTTGCCCCAATTGTGATCTCCTTTCGCGTAAAAAAAGCTGTGCGGTAGTCGTCTTTTTCAATCGTTTCCCATAAAGAACCAGGTATCCCTGATCGGTTACAAAATTTTCGCTTCGGCATGGTATTCCTGCAGAGATCTAACTTGTGGCGCACCATCACGGCGCGCAGCGATGCCTTTGGCTGCCGCGACAGCAGCGGCCGTCGTCGTAATGTAGGGAACTTTATATTTGATGGCGGCTTTGCGTATATTTGAACTGTCCTGCGCGCTCTTTCGGCCGCTCGGTGTATTGACCAGAAGATTTATGGTCTCGTTCTTGATTGCATCCACAAGATCCGGTCTTCCATACCCCAGCTTGCGCAGGGGCGTGTTTTCAATACCGCGCTCTTCTAAAAAATAATGCGTACCTTCGGTTGTCATTATTTTGAAACCCAGCTCTTTGAAAAGCCTGACAGCTTCCAATGCCGCGTTTTTGTCTCGATCCGCAATGGTAAACAGTACGGATCCTTCCAACGGCAGTGGGACTTGGGTCGCTTCCTGGGCTTTAAAAAATGAGCGGCCATAGGAATGGGAAATGCCTAAAACTTCGCCGGTAGATCTCATTTCAGGTCCCAGAACCGGATCAACCTCGGGAAACATGTTGAAGGGAAAAACCGCCTCTTTAATACCGTAATGGGGTATGGACCGATGCTTCAGCTCAAGATCTGCGATGCGTTTGCCCAGCATGATCTGCATGGCAATCCTGGCCATGGAGATGTCACAAACCTTGGATACTAAGGGGACGGTTCGCGATGCACGCGGGTTGGCTTCCAGCACATACACCGTATTTTCAAATATGGCGTATTGAATATTCATCAGCCCGATCACGTTTAGCTCAGTTGCAATCTTACGTGTATATTCGCTAATCGTCTCGATGTGTTTGGGCGCGATGCTTACCGGCGGAATGACGCATGCCGAATCACCGGAATGTATTCCGGCCAGTTCGATATGCTCCATCACGGCCGGCACGAAAGCATCCGTACCGTCGGCAATCGCATCGGCTTCGGCCTCGATGGCATTATCCAGAAATTTATCGATAAGAATCGGCCTTTGGGGAGAGATCTCTACCGCTGCCTCAAGATAGAATTTGAGGGATTCCGCATCCTGCACCACTTCCATACCACGCCCCCCCAGAACATATGAGGGTCTGACCATCAAGGGATATCCGATTTTGTCAGCGATTTTCTGTGCTTCATCCATGGTACTGGCCATGCCCGAATCCGGTT
>JASFGZ010000041.1:0-16367 GCA_050123495.1 Desulfobacterales bacterium | reverse complement strand
CCATGATTTGAACAATATTTTATCTGGCATTGTCAGTTATCCAGAACTTTTATTAATGGAAATCGATGAGAGCAGCCCGCTTCGAAAGCCCATTTTAACCATCCAAAAATCCGGCGAAAAAGCGGCGGCGATAGTCCAGGATTTATTAACGCTGGCCAGAAGAGGGGTCGCGGCTACAGAAGTCGTCAATTTAAATAGCATCGTTTCGGAATACCTGCTGAGCCCCGAGCATGAAAAACTACAAATAGACCATCCCGATGTAAAAGTGGAACGGCATCTGGAAGCCAATTTGTTAAACATTTTGGGCTCTCCGGTTCATCTGTCGAAAACCGTAATGAATTTGGTATCCAACGCGGCTGAAGCAATGCTTGACGGGGGCAAGATAATCATTCGTAGCGAAAATCGACACGAGGATAAAAATAAAAACGCGTTTGATGAAATCGGAAGGGGTGATTATGTTACATTGACAGTTGAAGATACGGGGATCGGTATGGCCCCTGAAGATATCGAACGTATTTTTGAACCGTTTTATACGAAGAAGTCCATGGGCCGCAGTGGTACCGGATTGGGAATGGCGGTGGTGTGGGGCACGGTAAAAGATCACCGGGGTTATATCGATATTTATAGCAAAGAGGGCAAAGGGACGGCCATCACCCTTTACTTTCCCGTCACCCGCCAGGAATTAATAAAGGACGCAGACCTTGTAAGCCTTGAAGAAATAAAGGGCCAGGGTGAGTCTATCCTGGTCGTCGACGATGTCAAAGATCAGCGGCAGATCGCCACCGAGATGCTGGAAAAGCTGGGATATAACGTCACCGCCGTTGCCAGTGGTGAAGCGGCTGTGAATCATATGCGCCATCATACTGCGGATTTAATGGTGCTGGATATGATTATGGATCCGGGAATAGACGGTCTCGAAACCTATAAGCAAATTACAGCAATTCATCCGGGGCAAAAAACCATCATTGCCAGTGGATATTCGGAATCCGAACGCGTGAAAGCGGCCCAAAAAATCGGTGCCGGGCCCTATATTAAGAAACCGTATTTACTGGAAAGGTTAGGCCGCGCCATAAAAACAGAGTTGGCGAAATAATAACCATACGTATGTTTTCGAGGGGAAGCTATTCGGGAACATCTCGCAGCATACTGTATAATGATTTCGGATAAAGAAATGTAAATTCATAGCGGGCAAAGCTGATCACATCTTTATCCTTAAGCTGCGTGCGCTTTTTGCCCAACCGCGATCCGTTTAACCGGGTGCCATTGGTGGAGCCGGTGTCTCGAATGTAATAGGCCCCATCCTCAATATCAATAATGGCATGGCGTTTGGAAATGGCATAGTCCGGCATAATCATATCGTTGCCGTTGATACGTCCAATATAAAAAGCGCCGGGCGGCGTTGCCGGGTATTCGCCTTTAACCATGGGGTAAATTGCGTGTTTTAAGCTTTCCGAAGCTGAAATTGAAGTCCCTTGAGTTCTAGATGGTTCAAAAATTTGAGTCGTGTTAAGGGTATCACCACCTGTCCCGGCACTGGATATGATTCCCGACTTAATCGCAGAACCGACCAGTACAGGGCGTCGAACAAATTGAGTAAACGCTTGGAGTTCATGTTCTTGGGCCAATTTGCGCAGGGATGCCAGGCTAACCCTTCCGGATGCACTTAACATTTTGGCAATCTCGCCGAGGGATTTTACCCTATCGGAGTTCCCCGACGACACCACCGAGGGGCTCTCATTGTTTTTTCGCTTTCTTAAACGGGCGAACGTTTTCCCCAGCATTTTTGCGCTCCTCTATATCGACTCGATTCGCTGTATCAAATCCTTTGCAATAAAACCCAAAATGATAAAATCATTAAATTATTACAGTATATTATCGCAGAAAGACCTCCAAAAGTCAAGAATTGGCTAAAGTGTTAGAAATTACAGGATCTTAGATAAATGCCCGCAATAGTGATTTTAATAATCCACAAAAAGCACAACTAAGGTGCTAACTTGTATATCGGCTATTGCGGAGAAAAATTTAGGGTGTATAACCAGATTTGATTGACTCCGATCGCACAGCTTTATATGATGGGTACCCGCAATGAAATTATTTCTGAACATTACATTGGTCCTTATCACAACTTTTGCCTGCTTTGCTGAAACCGTCTATCTTACCGTTCGTCCCCCCAAACCCGAGAGCAAAATAATGCTCACGATAAGAGCCCGCCAATCTTTCAATTTTGATCAGAAAAAAGAACTGAGCTCAAAAAGAATGCAGGCCTTTTCGCGGTATGTTCCGGTATTTAACTATGTTCCCGCAAAGGTTGAAGCATCCAAAAAAAAAATGGAGGCTCTGATCAAAGAATTTTTATCATTTCGGGTCCAAAAGAAAAAAAGAATCGATGACCTTATAGCGATCATCCAATCGGAACTCGGTGTGGCCGTTTCCAGGGAAACACTGACCAAAGTGCTTCGGTATCGGGATCTCAAAAAACTGTTGGAGGGGATTTTAACAATTGAAGAGACCATCCTTCAGGGCAAAATTTTGCCCGGCCCCCAACACGTGAAGAAGAAAAAGACCATTGAGATCCATGACCCCACACTTGCAGCTCCGGTGATTACCCCCGTCCATGAATTGATATCTCTGGAGAAAGCCCGATTCTCGATGCAGCAAAAGGTCAAGCAGCTCTTCTGGCAGGTGAACGACTCGATCCTGGATCCCGTTCTCAAGATCTGCCAGGCGACCCTGCTGCCAAACTTAGAATACGACAATAAAGAAAACGCCAGACGACTGGACAAGATTCAACGCCAATATCCGATTCAGGCCCTTCGCTTTCAGGCGGGCGAGATTTTAATGCCGCTTCGAAAGCAGTTAAATGAACAGGACGTGTTGTTGCTGAACGCCTTCCAAAAACAGCAAATTAAAGAGGTCTATCGTAATCTGCCGTGGAGCCTGTTTACCGTTTTGTTTATGGTCACGTTTTATAATGTATTCCTTTCAAAGGTGCTGACAACAGGATCGCACAAAATTCCGCCGCAACGCCCTCTGCTTTCATTGCTGCTTTTGTCTATACTTATTTTAAAAGCATGCCTCCTGTTCACCCCGTTACCGATCTATGCCATGCCCTTCGCTCTCTTGCCTTTGCTGGTGATCTCATTAAACCATGGAAAGCTCACGGCCACCGGTACCGCTGTTGTGGGAACCATTCTGGTCAGTTTGTTTGCCGGACCCCAGTATCCCATTATGCTTTATTTTATCTTCGGCGGACTGACCGCCGTGCTGGTATCCGCCAATATCCAGAAGCGTTGGCACATTATCTTACCTTCTGTGAGCGTGGGTCTCGTCAACTGCGTCAGCGTGCTGGCTTTCAGTTTGGAGTGGCAAGCCGCTTTTCCGGCCGCTTCTGGCCTGCCGAATATAAGCTCATTTCTCGCGCATGGGGTTCTCAATGCCACTATGATAGAGCGCCTGGCCTGGGCCTTTGCCGGAGGATTGGTTGCCGGACCTTTAGCGCTGCTGTTATTGCCGCTGCTTGAAATCAGCTGGGATACGGCCTCAACATTTAAACTCAACCGATATACGGATCTGCAGCGTCCGCTGATGAAGAAACTGCTGAAAGAAGCCCCCGGCACCTTTCAGCACTCCATGGCCGTAGCTTATCTGGCGCATTCGGTGGGTGAAGCTATCGGAGCCAATTCGCTGCTTTTAAGAATCGGCGCTTACTACCACGACATCGGAAAGATGGAAACACCTAAAAACTTTATCGAGAATCAATACAACAGCGAAAATCCGCACGATTCTTTAGATCCGTGGGAAAGCACGGAACTGATCATCAACCATGTAAAACATGGAATAAAAATAAGCATGAGTTCCAGGCTGCCTAAAGCCTTGGTGGATTTGATTCTGCAACATCATGGAACCCAGCTCATCGAATATTTTTATGATATCGCCGCTAAAAACCAGCCCAGGGCCACTCTAAATCAAGCGGATTTCAGATATCCGGGCCCCAAACCCCAGAGCACTGAAGCCGCCATTCTCATGATCGCCGATGCTGCGGAGGCTGCGTCACGCTCGATGCAGGATCCCACCCGCAGTAAGCTCGATAAAATGGTCCAATTAATCGTCGGCAAAAGGATTGCTGACGGGCAATTCAGCGAGTGTGACCTGACCACCCGCCACATCTCCAAAATTGTCCATGCCCTTGTGGATGCCTTGGAGGCTTCGCTTCATTCCCGGATCCGCTATCCCTGGCAGAAGCAAGCAAAAGTAAAAAGGAGAGCCCGCTGGACGTTTGGAACCGGCGAAAAAGAACCCGAATCCCGCAGTTCCTTCAAGATGTAGTTTGGCAACCAGAGTGCTTTTGGAGAAGTTGCTTGCCAAGCTTTCCAAAAATAGTAGATCATATTGTAGGGATAAAGCATAAAAAGTGCCTAAAGTGAACTAAAGTGAGCTAAAGTGCCTAAAATTGAGGAATTCTGTCATTTTTTAAAAAAGATGGAGCGAAGCGAGACCATAACTTTAGTCACTTTAGCTCACTTCTAACTTTAGCGCACTTGCATTAATGCATTTTTGAGACAGCTTTTCAATGGAGGGCGGATGGCATATAGCTTACTGGAAGGCAACCAAGCAATCGCCCACGGCGCCATTGCTGCCGGCTGCCGTTTTTTTGCGGGTTATCCTATTACACCGGCAACCACCATCTATCACACCATGCTCAACCTGCTTCCCTCTGTTGGCGGCATTTGCTTGCAGGGCGAAGATGAAATCGCCTCTATTGGATTTTGCCTGGGAGCATCCATGGCCGGGATGAAAGTGATGACAGCCACCTCGGGACCGGGAATCAGTCTGTATAGTGAAAACATATCATTTGCGGTGGGCAGCGAAATTCCGATTGTGATTGTTGATGTCCAGCGATTGGGGCCTTCTACCGGATCAGCTACCCGGGGGGCCGATGGAGATATTAACTTTTTACGCTGGGGAAGCAGCGGGGGCTTGCCGGTCATCGTTTTAGCACCGGTAGATGTAAATGACTGCTTTACCCTGACCATTCAGGCCTTTAATCTGGCCGAAAGATTTCGCTGTCCGATATTTATTGCTTCTAATAAGGAAATTGGAATGACCCGTGAAAGCATTGACTTGGACGGGTTGGACATTCCCGAAATTGTTGCACGAACCCCGGCACCATCCAAACAGCCGTTTCTTCCTTTTCAGGCAGGCACGGCGCAGGCCGTCCCGGGCTTTCTTCCAATTGGCGATAGCGTATTGGTGCGGCAGACTTCTTCGACCCATGGCCCGGATGGGTATATCACCACCGATCCCGATGAAATTGCCCGCAGCCAGGAGCGCTTAAAAGCCAAGCTGTTATCGGCGCTTGACCAGTTTGCATTCCACGAAACTTTTAACACGGACAACGCCGATACCCTAATAATAAGTTATGGTGTTACGGCCCGTGCAGCAAAAGCTGTTTTCAATGAACACAACCGACAAGGCAAACCCGTTTCTTTATTAGTCCTGAAAACACTATGGCCCGTGCCCGAGCACCTCATCCGACAGGTCGCCCGATCCGTCAAGCGGATTGTTGTTGTCGAAATGAATATGGGGCAATATATCCGGGAAATAAAACGGATCCTGCCGAAAAAACGAATTGATTTTCTGGGGCAAATGGACGGCCGGCTCATCACGCCTTCGCAAATCAAGGAGGTCATTGATCGTGAATAGTTTTTTAAATACTGAAAGACCGCCTGTTTTTTGTCCGGGGTGCACCCATGAACGCATCACCCACAGCCTGGATCATGCATTTCAGGATATGGGCCTGTCCGGACATCAAATTGTGATCGTCAGCGACATCGGCTGTTCCGGCCTGTTTGACACGTTTTTCCACACCCACGCATTCCATGGCCTGCACGGCCGGGCCCTCACTTACGCGGCCGGCTTAAAGATGGCGCGGCCGGAATTGAAAGTGGTGGTCACCATGGGAGACGGGGGGCAAGGCATCGGAGGCGCCCATTTGCTGGCGGCGTGCCGTCGCAATCTGGATCTGACGCTGCTGATTTTAAACAACTTTAATTTCGGCATGACGGGTGGCCAGTTTTCAGCCACCACCCCGCCGGATGCGCAGTTAGGCTCCGGGTTTTTGAACCAGCTGGAGCGTCCCTTGGATATTTGTGAAGTTGCTCGAAGCGCCGGTGCCCCTTATGTCAGGCGATGCTCAGGCTTTCTTAAAAATCTTGCCGAAGAAATTCAACGCGCCATTGAATATGAAGGGTTTTCCGTAATGGACATCTGGGGTATCTGTCCGGGCAGATACACGAAAAAAAACCGGCTTAACACCAAGATGATAAATGACGCTCTGGCCAAGTTGACTCCGCTTGAGGGCATTGTGGCTGAAAATAGCCGCCCCGAATACGGTCGGCAGTATCGTAAAATCGCCGCCACTCAGAAAAAAATCAACCGGCCAGCTGTCATCAAGGCCCGATACAAAGCGCCCCGGACCGGCCGCCAGGAGGTCATTCTGCTCGGCAGTGCCGGTCAGCGCGTCATAACCGCTGGTGAAATCCTATGTATTGCAGGCCTGACGGCCGGTCTGAAGACCACCCAGAAAAATGAATATAACATCACGGTACTCAGAGGCCCTTCCATCAGTGAATTAATTTTATCCCCTGAAGAAATCGATTACACCGGAATTGACAGGCCGTCTGTAGTGGTCGCCCTGGATCAGGAAGGGGTCGATCGGCGTCGCGGCCTCTTTAAACACCTGGCAAAGGATACGCTCGTTATTCAAATCAGCGGCGTGATGATCCCCGCCAGCAAAGCCCGCATTCATCTTGTCGATCTTAAAGATCAGGGCATCAAACGCACGGACCGGGCGCTCGCGTCTCTGGCTGTGCTGGCCAAGCTGAAAAAGGTAATTCGACCTGAAATGCTTGAAGCGGCTCTAAAGGTAAGATTTAAGGGCAACGCCTTGGAATCATCCCTGGACCTGATTGATCGGGTTGAAATCGGCCAATGGGTCTAGGTTTGGCCGGTGGATCTGCCTATCCTGAACTTTTTTCTTAATCCCGGGTGATTGTAAATCTTGCGGTGTTCTGAATTTATAAAGGCCCGGCGATATGACGCGTTAAATTTGTAAGCAAGGATCGTCGCAACAAGACTTTTTGTTGTTAAAAGCGTATCTATTGTTCTTTTTAGCGTCTGCCAAAACCCGTAATATATTGTCCGTATATACGTAAAACCCGCATAAACATCCTCAATAGACATTTTTGCCGGTTTATATACCATTTTTGTAAGCCGATAATCTTCCCAGGCTTTTGGAAAATTTAGATTTAGAATGCGGCCTTCATTTAAGAGGTCGTGCCACAGCTGGGTGCCCGGCAGCGGGGTCGGCTTGGTAATTTGCAATACATCCATGCCAGATGACTCAACAAATTCTAAAGTTGAATGAAATATAGACAGGTCGTCATCGTCGCAGCCCAGCACAAAAGCGCCGATTATAGCGATACCTGCCGAGCGAATCCTCGAGATCAACTCATGGTATTTATCCTGCTGTAGCCGTTTCAAATTAACACCTTTTTGATAAGCTTTTAAGCTTTCAGGATTCACGGATTCAAAGCCGATGAATAAAATTTTTAATCCCCCTCTGGCCGCTATTTGAATGAACTCCAGGTCTTCTCCGAACTGAATGGAGGATTGGGCAAAAAAAGTTTTTTTTATTCCTTTTTCTATGATTCGCGAAAAAAAGAGTCGCGCCCAATCTCTATCTTCCTTGCTGTATCCAATCAGGTTATCATCGGTAATCATCACATATTTCTGGGGTATTTGTTCTAATTCGTCGATGACTGCTTCGAGGTGGCGTCGCCGAAACCGCCTTCCATTAAACGCGGTTACAGAACAAAAAACACAATTCATCGGGCATCCACGCGATGTCTGGATACTACCCCAGGTATAGTAATCGTTTTGAAGTATATCGCGCCTGGGTATGGGCAAATGCGCCAGGTCCGGCCAGGAGCCCCGGTACTGCTTTTTCAGCGACCCCGCCTCAAAATCTTCAAGAACCTTTGGCCAGACGCCCTCAGCTTCGCCAACGACAACAGCGTCACAGTAATTCAAGGCTTCTTCGGGCATCATCGACACATGAATACCGCCCATGACAGTTGGGATACCTTTTTTCCGGTACATTTGGGCGATCTCATACCCCCGGCTCACTGAAGAGGTGTAGGATGTTATGCCAACAATATCTGCTTTCTGAAATTTGAAGGGTTCGATATTTTCGTCTATGACCTCAATTTTGTAGTGATCGGGGGTTAGCGCTGCCACATACGGCAGATTAAGCGGAGGCCAGGCAGTCGACCGGATGTTGCCAAGCCCCTTGTGGGTATTCGATGGATTTATGAGCAACAGTTTAGGCATGGTATATCGATTTCAAATGCGGTTCAACATGGGGGAGCGTCAAATGAACTGAAAAAACAGAGACTTAAATATCAAGGATATCGTTTATTGTCAACGTCGATTATTTATGCAGACGCACTATTTTTCACCTAAATTGAGCGTTTCTTACCTTATTGCCTGCAGAGGTCTTATTTCATCACCTGCGCGACATCAAACTCTCCGTCTTCAAAAATAAACCGCTTGGACGCAGGGGGGTGGCAGCGGTTAAAGGCAATGAGTACCGTCTCGTCAAGCCACCTTAAAAACCGCGAAGTCGCCCGGCGTGATAATACACACTTTACCCAGGTAAACGCTCCACCAAAGCGGGTGATGCGCTGCCGCTTATCAAAAGCCGGCAACCCGGCCTTCTGAGCCGCACGCCAGTAATACGCATATGTTGTAATAATCAGAAGCATTGCCGCCCCTCGGGCCAGAGATATGCGCGGCGCTGTTAGAGATTCAATAAAGATTCGAAACTCCGGGGCCTGGCGCAGGGCCCGCAGCACCAGTTGAGCGCGCACTTCACGAATACCCTGTTCCCGGCGGATATCTTCCAGGCCCGGTAGATCTGGATGATAAAATATCCCTCTGCGGTAGTCTTTTTCCAGATCCCGCGTAATATTGGCCAGCTGAATCACCTCACCGATCACCGCGCAGGAACGCAGCCGCGCGTCGCTAATTTCCGGTGAAAGTCCTTGATCCAACCGCTGAACTTCTTCTGCAAAAAGAATGGGGGTACCGAGCACATGCCAGCAGTAGCGGGAAAGCTGTCCTGGCGTCTGCAGGACCCCATGCTGTTCAGCAAAAATACGGCTGGCCCAGATCATGCCTTCACCCATGCGCTTTACAAGCCGTCGAATGGCTTCCTGCTGAGGGGATGATAATCGATCAAAATTCCGATCAATAAGCGCGGCTCGATTTACCAGCAGCAAATGCGCACTTTCGCGCGCATCTTTGCTAAGACCGAAATCAAGGGCCGGTGCCGGCTTTAAGGCTTTACGGTCGCCAAACCGCTCGATAAAGCCTTGTAACGCCCGTTGCTGTTCTTCAACCGATGGCAAAAGATCTTCATAGGTGTCCAGCATTCGGCAATAAAGATAGGCAACTGCCAGCGCGCGCCGCATGCGCGGCGGAAGAAAAACGATCACCAGAGAAAATGTGCGCGCAGCATGGGGTAAAATCTGCCATAAAAATTGTTCGGGATCCTTGATCTCCCGAAGTTTGGACAGAGGCGGCTGTCTGCGGTTTGCGAATAAATTAATGAGAATGGGTCCCAGCAATGCAACCTCTTTTATCGGGCGAATCAGCCCACACCGGATTTTTGGTGATGAAAACCAAAGGCCCGAACTTGGGCGTCAGTCGGGCCTTTGGTATCGTTTCGTCTGTACAGGAGTTGAATGCCATGAAGTGGTCTCAAAACCCCATCTCCCCGCTTCATGAAGCGGGATTTCGCATCTAATTGAAAGATGAGTTAAGGAGCTCAAAAAGCCCCAATGGCTGCGTTGCCCCGCGAGCGGGGAGCCTTGATACATACATTAATCTTATAAGATTAGATATGTAATCCCGCTTCAGCGGGGCCCTTAAACCTGATCTGAGGCTTTGAAACCACTTCATATCATTCTAATACGATCAGTACTTGATTGGTGGACACTTTATCGTCCACTTTGACTTTGATTTCTTTTACCTTACCGGCCTCAGGAGTCGGAATGGCATTCTCCATTTTCATGGCTTCAAGAATCACCACCTCTTGATATTCTAAGACTTCCTCACCTTCTTTCACAAGGATATCGATGATCGTTCCGGGCATCGGAGCCACTATCTCTATACTCATTCCTTTCTCCTCCCTCTGGTATATCTGAATGTACTTTCCTGACCAAAATCCGTAAGTGCCTAATTGTCCGGTTATTTTATTCTGCCTTGATACTTAATGGCAAATCGAATGTCAAGTTTTAAGAGCGCCACGAAAAGCGCTATGGTTTCAGCTTTCAGTATTCAGGTGTCAGGAAGTCCTATGCTTGCTGCCAAGCTTTGCGCTCTCTGAATGATCCCCATTAATTCTTCCGAATTTTGAAACCCGCCTGCGCGGTTGCAACCGCTATATGCAGAAATGACCTGACACCTGAAACCCGACACCTGACACCTTTATCTTTGAAAAAGAATCTTGACAATATTATAAAGGCTGTTAGAAAAAGGTGGCTTAAACGTTCAACCTTTAAAATAATTAAGGAGAAACTCATTATGGCAATTAAGAAAGTACTTGTTATCGGGGCAGGCATCATGGGTGGCGGCATTGCCCAACTCTGTGCCCAGCAAGGACTTGATGCGGTGCTTACCGACATTAGCCAGGACCTTGTTGATCAAGCTAAAGCGCGCATTGAGAGTGGTCTTGCCAAGAGAGTCGCCAGCGATAAAATCACCGAAGAAGAAAAGGAGGCTGTTCTCTCTCACATCTTTACGGCAACCGATCTCTCTCCGGCCGGTGAGGCCGACATTGTTATCGAATGCGTTATCGAGGACCTGGAAATCAAGAAAAAAATCTTCTCTGAGCTGGACAAACTCGCCCCGCCAGAAGTTATCCTGGCAACCAACACGACCTCCCTTTCGATTTCTGCTATGGCCGCAGCAACAAGCCGACCGGATAAGGTCGTACAGATGCACTTTTTTAATCCACCGGTGATCATGAAGCTGGTAGAGATCATGCCCGGCCAAAAAACCTCCCAGGAAACCCTGGATGCAGCCGAAGCCTTTGCCAAACAGCTGGGCAAAGATCCGGTCGTGTGCAAAAATGAAGCGCCGGCAGGTATTGTCAGCCGAATTCTGGGTCAACTGCTAAACGAAGCCTCGTGGTTGGTGGCTTCCGGCGTGGCCGAAGCTGGCGATGTGGATAAGGCCATGAAACTGGGTGCCAACCATCCCATGGGGCCGTTGCAGTTAATCGATATGATCGGACTCGACACCCATCGGGCCAAAATGCAAACACTTTACACGACGCTGGATGATCCGCGTTACAAACACCCGAAGCTGCTGGATGAAATGATCGAAGCTGGCAATCTGGGCAAAAAATCCGGTAAAGGATTCTACGACTATGGTGATAAATGATGGATAAAAACATCTTATTTGAAATCGATGGCGCCATTGCTAAACTGACCATTAACCGGCCCGATAAACGCAATGCGCTCGACAACGCGACGGTCGAGGAGATTGATCAAGTTCTGGCCCGGGTGGAAAAGAATCCTGAGATACGTGTGCTCATCCTGACGGGCGCCGGCGATAAAGCTTTTGTTGCCGGCGCCGACATCCATGAACTGGACAAACGCGACACCCTGCGGGGTCGCTCGGAAACACGACGGCGCCAGGAGGTGTACACCCGGATTGAGCAGTTGGAGATTCCGTCGATCGCAGCCATCAACGGTTGGGCCCTGGGCACCGGTCTTGAGCTCGCCATGGCATGCACGATACGCGTGGCGTCGTCAAAGGCCAGGTTGGGTCAACCTGAAGTAAAGCTGGGCATTACCCCAGGGGCCGGCGGCACCCAGCGATTACCAAAGCTTGTCGGCATGGGACGTGCAATGGAGATGATTCTCACCGGTGATCCGATAAGTGCTGAGCAGGCCCTCGCAATGGGCTTGGTCAACAGAATCGTCGCACCCGATCAACTGCTGGACGAAGTCGAGAATCTGGCGAAGACATTGGCCTGCCGCCCAAGGCTTGCCCTCCAGTATGCCAAAGAAGCTGTTTTGCGCTCCGGCGAAGGCTCCCTGGCTGAGGGCCTGGCCCACGAGTCCTACCTGCACGCTCTTTCCTGCGGCACCCAGGACAAAAAGGAAGGTGTGGCTTCCTTTCTGCAAAAACGTGATCCAAAATTTACGGGACAATAGAGCGCATCTCCGCGGTATACAGCCCGGTTCGTTTCTAAATTGATTTCCTGCTGTTAGCGGGTAAATTCAGATGGAGCGTTGACGTATGAATCCCTATTTTAAAAAAATGAAGGAATTTGGACGGGAACTCAAAGAAGGACAGATTAAAAGCACAGCGGCCAGTGTCAAACAGATCCAGAAGGTCGAAGCCCAGGTAGCCGAAGCTGTTGAAAAGGTCAAAAATGCCGGTTTGCCGCCCGAAAAGATTAATGCCCGCGGGCAATTAACTGTTTGGCAGCGACTGAAGTACCTCATCGATCCGGATACCTGGTGTCCATTGCATACCCTGTTCAATCCGATGAATAATGCCGAAGGCACCACCAACGTTATTGACGGTCTTGGAAAGATTTCCGGCAAATGGGCCATCATTATCGGTTTTGACAACAAAATCTTTGCCGGTGCCTGGCTGCCGGGGCAATCTGAAAATATTTTAAGAGCAACCAATCTTTCAAAACGATTGAACCTTCCCCTGGTCTGGCTGGTGAATTGTAGTGGCGTTAAGTTGACCGAGCAGGAAAAGTTTTACGCCAGTCGACGCGGAGGCGGCACCACTTTTTTCAGACATGCCGAACTGGAGCAGCAGGGCATACCGATACTGGCCGGAATCTACGGCACCAACCCGGCGGGGGGCGGGTACCAGGGCATCAGCCCCACCATTTTGTTTGCTCACAAAGACGCTAATATCGCGGTCGGCGGCGGCGGGATATTAAGCGGTATGTCTCCCAAAGGTTACTTTGACCTGGAGGGTGCCGAACAGCTGATTGCGGCCGCCAAGCAATTCAAAGTCGAACCGCCCGGTTCGGCTAAAATACATTACGACGAGACCGGGTTTTTCAGGTATGTCTTTGAAACCGAAGAAGCGGTTCTAGACGGAATCAAAGATTATATGAAGGACATGCCAGCCTACAAGCCGAAATTTTTCCGGGTAGCCGAGCCCAAAGAGCCCCGCTTTCCCCAGGAAGATCTCTATCACTTAATTCCTTTTAACCAGAAAGCCATGTATAACTTTGAAGAGATCCTGGCGCGCCTAGTCGACGGCAGCGAGCATATGGAATATCGACCGGATTACGGGCCTGAGGTCTACACCGGACTGGTCAAACTCGACGGGTTTCTCTTGGGTGTAATCGGCAACCGGCAGGGATTTTTCGGTGAGGATTACCCTGAATATGCCGACTACCCGGGAATCGGCGGCAAACTCTATCGCCAGGGATTAATTAAGATGAACGAGTTTGTCACCCATTGCGGGCGAGACCGGGTGCCGATCATCTGGTTCCAGGATACCAGTGGTATTGATGTGGGCGACATCGCCGAAAAAGCCGAGCTATTGGGGTTGGGCCAGGCGTTGATTTATTCGATTCAGCAAACCGAGGTGCCCATGATGCTCGTCCTGCTAAGAAAAGGAACCGCGGCAGCTCACTATATCATGGGCGGCCCCACCGCCAACCGGCATAACGCATTCACGCTGGGCACACCGACCACCGAAATATACGTAATGCACGGTGAAACCGCTGCGGCGGCCAGTTTTTCCCGCCGATTGGTCAAAGAAAAAGATGCCGGCCGGCCGCTGGAACCGGTAATTGAAGAAATGAACAAACTGGTTCAGGAATATTATAACAACTCACGACCGACATACTGTGCCCAACACGGTCTGGTGGATGAGGTCGCTAAAATGACCGATATTCGTCGATACCTGACGGCCTTTGCCGGTGCAGCCTATCAAAATCCCAAATCCATCTGCCCTCAGCATCAGATGATGTTGCCCAGAATCATCAAAGGCTAAGAACCCATCTCAAAAATGCGTTCTATCTATTTTAGCCACAGACTTTCGCAGATATTTTATCTGATATGGTTGAAGTCTTGGATATTTGCGGCTAACATATCAATATGGTGAATGATTTTTTTTATCGCGAAGCGATTGCTGTTTTTACCGAGCAGGTCGCTCGGCCAAAATGTCTGCGGCGTCTGCGTATGTCTGCGGTTAATCAAAAAATATGAAATCAAGATTAATTCGATCATTAAATATTATCGCCATCCTGCTAACCCCCATCGCCATTGTTTTGACAGCATCCCCGCATGCTTTTGCAACCGCCGCAAAAGAGCACAACGACATTTCTCAGGTAGCAACCCTGTCTTCAGCGGATGTTGCCAATGGCCATGTCACCGTGCTGGAAATCAACATGCGCAAGCTGGGCCCCACCGCAGCCAATCCCAGAGCCCGGTTTCGCCAAAACGCCATTGCCCTTTTCCAGCACCCGCTTAGGCGCTCCGGTATCTATTGTGGATTGATCGGAATTCCTTTAAGTGCTGCACCGGAAAATGCGGTCATTGAGCTGGAGTGGGCGGACTCCCGAGGTCATCAGGCCGCAAGCATTCCCTTGCGTATCCTGGAGGGAACATACAAAAGTGAGGCCTTAAAAGTCGACTCCCGGCATGTGAAGCTCAGCAAAAAGAATTTGCAGCGTGTTAAACGCGAAAAAAAAGAGATTCAACGCATTTATTCAAGTAGCAGCGGAACCCGGCGCTGGTTTGGCCGTTTTACAAAACCCCTCGCAGGCGACACCACCAGTTCCTATGGCACCCGCCGGTTATTTAACGGCCAGCATCGAAGCTACCACAGAGGTACCGATTTTCGAGCAAATGTCGGCACCCCTGTCTATGCATCCAATTCCGGAATTATCAGATTGGCCAAAGACCTTTTTTACTCCGGCAATATCGTGATCGTTGACCACGGCATGGGCGTCTTCACGAATTATGCCCACCTGAGCAAAATTCAGGTCGTTGCCGGTCAGATTATTGCACGCGGACATCAAATCGGACTGAGTGGCGCCAGCGGACGTGTCAGTGGACCTCATCTTCACTGGGCCGTGAAGGTAAACGGCGTTTATGTGGATCCATTGCAATTTCTAAGCGTTATTACCGCTCTGCTTGGGCCGGAAGGTTAGAACTGCCTCACGCATAAGCTTGGACCCGCTTCTCCATCCACGCATTTCTAATGGTATTCGACTTTCTCGTGGAAAAAATTGCCCCATGCTCGGGCATTCTCTTTTTTGAATGCTTATATGTCATTGAAAATATTAGTTTATAATTTTAGGTCGGCTTGGAACAAATATTGCTATCCCATTTAGGATCAAACTTCCGATAAAGGATTAACACGCATTTATGGCAGTCAATGATCTGTATTCCATCAAAAATTATGCCGGCAACACCACCGTCGGACGCTTGAGCAGGTCCCGAAGAAATTTGGTAAATTGGATACTATCAAACGAAGGGAATGGGTTTCAAAAGATACTGGCAGGATTCCAGACCACGAATTCCAATAACATTAGAAGTGGTTTCAAAACTTCAGATCAGGTTCAAGGGCAAGGCGCAGGCCGATCGACAAAGCGCAGCATACATGGGTATGTGAGCATTTATCGGAGGCCTGTGCTGCACCCTAATCTAAAAAAATCAGATGCGAATCCCGCTTGCGGGGCAACGCAGCCATTGGGCCTCAGATGGGATTTTGAAACCACCTCTAATAAAACCAGAGGATTAACCATTGCCGACTACCGTGCCCGACCGGTCATCTCAAAATCACGTTGCCGGCCTCAACTCAAGCCGGCAACTGCGGAATTGAAAAATACGGCCACAATCCGATTTTCTGAACATCGGACCCCCTCGGCGATCAAAAAAGAGCCGTTAAACAATCATTCCTTTTCAGGGCAGGATTTAAAAAATGTTGAGTTTGTTGAAATACCGGACAATACTGCCGATCAACAACAGGCGATCTTAACAAACCGACAGATTATCGCCAAAAATGTTCAAAAAGCGGCGGCAAAATACAATTTGCCGCCCGAGCTGATCAAAGGCGTGATTCGGGCGGAATCGAACTTTAAGGTGAAAGCCATATCCTTGGCCGGTGCACAGGGCTTGATGCAGCTGATGCCGGCCACCGCCAAAGAGCTCGGTGTTAAAAATCCCTTTGATATTGAACAAAATATCGACGGCGGCGCGAAATATTTAAGAAAAATGCTGGATCGTTTTGGCGGGAATGTCAGAAAA